>JBKHDX010000103.1:0-15445 GCA_046541115.1 Spirulinaceae cyanobacterium
GAGTCTCCTTATGACGCGAGAATCCCCGACCGTTTACGGCGGGGAGTTGTCAAAGAGGTTTCTACTTACGAACCAAGTTTACAAGTTCCTGTGGAGATGCCAACAAATCAATGGCAACAAAGAAGATTTGACCACTGGGATTTAAGAGGAAACGCCAAGCAATGTTCATACCAACATTAGCCCCGAACCAAGGCGTTTGACAGGTTCCAGTCACCTTAATTTGCAGGAAATCATCTTTCGCTGGCTCAGTGACACCCCGTTCAGGTATCAGTTTGAGATTTTGACATTCTTCTCGGAAAAAACGCAGGATAGCTTCTTTGCCAACAATCGGGCGCTCGAAAGGAGGTTGAAGTGCGCCATCTTCTGCAAACAACTCGATGAGAGCATCAAAGTCATTAGCGTTGAGATTTGTCATGTATTGAATGACAGTGGGATGATCGACACCTTCGATGATGACCTTATCACGTTGAGCAATTTCTGTCGGCACAATGACGGGTTCAGAGACACGCTGATAATCTTTAATATTTTTAGGATCAAAGCCCATATCGATAACGGAGTTTCTCAAAACCGTAATTTGCTGTCCAGGTTCAATATCTCGAATGGTTTGGAGGACAGCCGAAGCATTCGTAGAAAGTTTGTATCCAGAGGGAATGGGAGCAACTATTCCTTCTTGCATCCACTGACCTAGACGATACCAAAAACCGAGTTTAATATTGGAAGTCCAGGTTGCATAAGTGCGACTAATAGAAGTGTCTGTGCGATTGGCAAGGTCACACATTGCCTGGGACTGTTCTCCATAGGACATTTCTTTAATTTGTGCCAAAGTTGATTCAGCAAACTGCATATTAGCTGCTCCAGGAGCTGCAATCGTAATGCTTTTACCCATTTCTAGGTAGGCAAACCAAATTAATGCCAATTGATCTTCTGCATTAAGCTCCTTAAAACGAGCTGTTGTTGCTGGAACAGTATCTGCTGCCAGTGTATTGGAAAAAATATTGCGTGCTGCGTCAACTGTATAAGGCATAAATCCTAGTTCATTTTTTTCTTAACTTCAGTCTAGCGCACATTTTTGTTATAAAAATATATGTTTGTACAAATAAATTAATACCTTTGATGACTTAAACAAAACTAACGATAGAGAGCATTAGGCACTTCAAAGCACAACTGTCCTTTGACCACCCCGCGATCGCACTTTGTCCGGTTGCAGTTTCTCGATCCGATAGTGATGGGGTTGGTGCGTTACCATTCGCGATTTTCCATCACACCAACCAGGGATTGTAAATCAAAATCGCGATCGCGTCCGCTTAGACAAATTCCCGAACTCATCACGGTTAAATCGTTTTTGGCAATGGCAGAAGTGTGCAATTCCCCGTCGGCAGTTCTCCATTCTACTTGCCAATAATCGCCGCGATCGCGACTACTTCTGAGTTCTCCTCCCCCTTGTTTTAAGGCGTTTCGCAAGCGGTTTTCTTCTTTTTGCTGATGGGCGATCGCGGTTTTTTGCCAAGCAAGATCGTAGGCAATTCGCATTTCTGGGGTTAAGCCGGAAAACTGTACTTCATTCGGTGCTATTTTTTGATTTAAGGCTGCTTGCAGGCGATCGCGGGGTTGAGCATCGGCGCGGCGATCGATGGCTTCAAACCAGCAAATTCGACCATCCACGCGAGCGACAATCGGCTCAAACGCAGCACTGTCACTCACCAAATGTACCGGAAGGGGACGGGATGCGCCAAAACGTTGCTGCATATCCCCTTGATTGCTCGGATAAGCCAGCCAAGTTTGGTTTTGTAGGGGATAGACCAAACGCAGGCGTAAGGGGGGTAAACACTGCAAATAAGCGTCAATTTGGGGCAGTAATGGCTCGTCTACCAAGGTGGCAATACTGTTGCTTTCAGCTTGGAAAATACCCCACCCCTCAAAGTCTGACGGATTCGGTTCAAAAGTATAAATTAACGAGTCTATAGACGCTCGAACTTTGCCCCCTCGGACACAAGGGGCTAAAAATTCAGTTTCGCGCAATTGAGATTCCGCATTAGCGAGTTTTGCCAGCAAATTGCGAACATCAGCCATAATAATTAAGAATTTACGATTAATAATTAATATTAAATCCGCTTGCCAAAACCCACTCCTAATCTAATCCGTCCGGAGTGGACTTTGCCCTCGTTAGCCCGCTTATTTTAATCGGTGGGCGGGAATCATAATTTTGACTTAAAATTACTATAGTTTTTAAGCTTAACGAATTGTCACTAAATCCTGTGCTTTGGCGACTTGTAATTCTCGTTCTACGATAAAAACATTCGCAAATAAATTGGTGAGAATCTGTTTCCCAGCTTGGGTTAATTCTAAATAACTTAAGCTCGGTTCAATGTAACTATAAACAACATTCCAGAAAAACCCAGGATAACTTGCTCGCAAATCTTTAGGATGCTTGTATCCCAAAACTTTATTGGTTCCGTTTTCGGCAAATTCTTGGAATAAAGCCGGTAATTTATCGAGATAATAGGGGTCAGCCAATTGACCAATCAAATCCGCCGCTCGCACTAAGCCCGGATAATTAATGGTATCTTGATGAGCCTCATCATTGGGAACCGGAAAACGAGTTAATTCGATGTTGTGTTGTACTGCTTCGATCTCAATTTCGGGACAATGAGCAAAGGCTTCTTGGACAAAAACTTGACTGCGATCGACATGATACGGTGTTAGGAAGGCATCTGTAGAATGGGCAGGTAACTGAATTTTGTCTCCAGCTTTTCCGGTAACGCAAATCCGTTTTTCCGGTTGGTCTTGGTTGCAAGCGCCTTGTACATAACCAATATCATGACACAACAGGGAAACCATCAAATTTAGCCAATCTTGACTCGATACATTACCATCTTGTTGTTGCTTTCCTTGCAGAATTGCCTGACCTGCTAAGGCCACCAGTAAGGTATGTTCGACATCATGATAAGCCGCATTACTGTTGGCAATTTGCGTTACTACGGTTTGAGCAACCCAACCAATGAGATCGGCATATTGCGGGTTTGTTTGACTGTAAACTTGACGATAACCGATTTTGAGATGGTCAATATAAAGATTCATTACCGCTTTGGGGGCTATAAACATGATGCCGATCCTGATGAGGGTTGGGTTATGAGTTGCGAGAAAAAGTAGAAGAAGTTGCTACAAATTGTATGAGTAGTTGGGCTACACTGCAATAGCATTGATGTAGCGATCCCAAGCGCCGCTTTTGACGAGGTTCATCCAGTGTAAACCTTTTTAAAACCCTACATCCAGAGATTTTTCCTTTTTTTGGGCAATGGGTAGAGGAGGAGGAAGGACAAAGGACGAATAACCAACAACCTGCGATCCGTAATACCCTAAGTATATATCTCTACTTTTGATGAAACCATGCGCTGGATTTTAAGTTTATTGTGCGGTCTGTGGTTGTGGGGAATGACATTTTCGCCCGCGATCGCGGCCAATTATACAGAAGCCGAATTACAAAAAGGTCAAGCTTTAGCCGAAGAAGCAGTTGAGGCGACCCAAAAGGGGGATTTTGCCACAGCAGATGCTGATTGGACGCAGTTAGTACAGCAGTTTCCTGAAAATCCGGCGGTTTGGAGCAATCGCGGTAATTTGCGGGTGCGCCAAAACCGTCTTGATGACGCGATCGCCGATTACGATCGAGCCATTGAGTTAGCACCAACAGCCCCCGATCCTTACCTCAATCGCGGGGCAGTGTATGAAGCTCAAGGTCATTACGAAGACGCGATCGCGGACTACGAGCAAGTCCTAACCATCAGCCCTGACGACCCCATGGCCTACAACAATCGCGGTAACGCCAAAGCCGGTCAAGGTCAATGGCAAGACGCGATCGTTGATTACCAAAAAGCCGTCGAAATTGCTCCCGATTTTGCCTTTGCTCGTTCTAACTACGCTTTAGCTTTGTATCAAACCGGAGCGCAAGCTGAAGCCCTCCAAGAAATGCGGAATATCGCTCGCAAGTATCCGAGGTTCCCCGATGTCCGGGCTGCCCTCACCGCCGTATTGTGGGAACAAGGCCAGCAAGGAGAAGCGGAAAGTAACTGGGTCGCGGCTATTGGCATGGATAGTCGTTATCAAGACCTAGACTGGGTGAAAACGATTCGACGCTGGCCCCCCGTCATGGCTGCGGCGTTAGAAAAGTTTTTAAACCTGGAGTAGTTCTCGAATTTGAGTAATCGTCAAGTCCTGAACGTTGTTGAAAACGAGATTTGCGCCAGCAGCGTTCAGGGTTTCAGTATAAGTGGCTTGGCGAGTTGCATCGGTTTGAACATGAGGCGGTAACACGCCAATGGCAAACCATGGCCGTCGCGGTTGCACTAATTGGGCTTTTTTGATGGTGTACATATCCGCTACAGTGTCGCCAACATAAAACACCGGGGCCAGCTCGGTAGGATTTTCCCCTTCTAAGGCATTCAGAACGGCGAGTAAGCCGGTTGGGTCGGGTTTACTAGGGGCATCTTCCATGGCGATTAACAGGGGGTCAGACAGCCCCAAACGATGGTGGAGGACGTATTCGGCCGAGCCGCGAGTCGCCCCGCTAAAAAAGCCCCAAGCAATTTCGTTGTCGCTGAGGCTTTGGAAATATTCAGGAGTTACCAAAAGGGGTTCGTTGGCAATATAGCCGTCAAAGTTGCGGCCGCGATAGCGAGCTTGGAAGAAGTTGATAATCGCGCCGTAATCTACATAGATTTGCGATCGCGATTGGTTTTGACTTTCAAAGTAGCGGTAAATCAATTCCTGGGAGGCTTCCCAATCGTTATTCCAAACGCCTTCGGACTTCAATTTGTCGATTTCGGCTAGGGTGGGACGATAAGCCCCCTGGGTAAATTCAGCAACGGTATCGGCGATCGCGCGGCGATAAGAATTGCCCACATCCCGAATTACACCGTCAATATCAAAAACAACAATCGATCTTGCCATAGACTTCGTGTTAATATGGGGTGTTAGAAATTTTACGTTTTTGTTGTATTCCCTTCGTTGGAGGTGTAATTGGAGCCGCGTTTTATTTTAAAGATACTATGGTTAGATGCCAATGTCGCGATCGCAGTCGATCAAGTAGTGGGTAAAGGCACAAGCCCCCTCACTCCTTATTATTTTTGGCCCCGCAACAATGCTTGGGAAGAACTCAAAACCGAGCTAGAATCCAAAAGCTGGATTTCTGAAACCGAACAAATCGCCTTACTCAATAAAGCCACAGAAGTTATTAACTACTGGCAAGAAGAAGGGAAACGCACGTCAATGAACGTAGCCCAAGACAAATTCCCTGAAGTTGTCTTCACCGGCAGCAACTAAAAATTGGGGTAAAATCCCACAAAAATCAGAGGACAGAAGACGCGATCGCCTTTTCTGTCCTCTTTGCTTTTAGACTTAAACTTTAGCCTTAGCCGCCGCCGCTTGAAATTTTGCCCGCGCTTTTTTAAAAGCTTGTTCGGCTTTCATTTTTTCGGGAGTATTTTCCAAACCTTGCACTTTGTTAAGTTGGCTTTGGGCTTGTTCAAACTTACCCTGTGCCGCTTCTTTGTCAATATCTTCGCCTTTTTCGGCTCCATTGACCAAAATGGTCACTTGGTTTTCTTCGACTTCAGCAAAGCCGCCAAATAACGCCAAAGGAATCCACTCTTTATTCGTCCGGACTCGCATCACGCCAATATCCAGAGCGCTGAGTAACGGAGCGTGGCCGGTTAAAATGCCTAATTGTCCGGTAATGCTAGGTAAAATCACCTCTTCGGCCGGAGCATCCCAAACGATTTTGTCGGGAGTAATCACGCGAACAGATAAACTCATTATTGCTTTTCAGAATTGGTGTAACTTAAATTTTGATCTACCTCAAAAACTGAAGGTTGCAAGATGGCGCTAAAGCTTGAAGATTACAAATACAGCAATCTTCAAGCCGGAAATCAACATTAAGATAGCGCTAACCTACAACCTCATCAAAGCTAAGAACTTAACCTTTTGCTTTGAGCTTTTCAGCTTTTTGCTTGGCTTCTTCGATGTTACCGACCAAGTAAAAGGCTTGTTCGGGGAGGTCGTCGAGTTCCCCATTGAGGATCATTTGGAACCCTTTAATGGTTTCTTCGAGGGGAACATATTTACCCGGAGAACCGGTGAAAACTTCCGCCACAAAGAAAGGCTGAGACAAGAAACGCTCAATCTTGCGAGCGCGGTCTACCGTAATGCGGTCGTCTTCAGACAATTCATCTAAGCCCAGAATCGCGATAATATCTTGCAATTCTTTGTACCGTTGCAGGGTAGATTGTACGGCGCGAGCGGTGTTGTAATGTTCTGCACCCACAATATTCGGCTGCAACATGGTGCTGTTTGAATCCAACGGGTCTACCGCCGGATAAATCCCTTTAGAAGCCAAACCGCGAGACAGTACCGTGGTTCCGTCTAAGTGAGCGAAGGTGGTAGCAGGGGCGGGGTCAGTTAAGTCATCAGCAGGGACGTAAACCGCTTGAATGGAGGTAATCGAACCTTCTTTGGTGGAAGTGATGCGCTCTTGCAAATCCCCTACATCTGTACCGAGAGTCGGTTGATATCCTACCGCAGAGGGCATCCGACCGAGCAGGGCTGATACCTCAGAACCCGCTTGGACGAAACGGAAGATGTTGTCGATGAACAGCAGAACGTCTTGCTTGCTCACATCCCGGAAGTATTCGGCCATGGTCAACGCCGACAGACCCACCCGCATCCGTGCGCCAGGGGGTTCGTTCATTTGACCGTACACCAAGGCGATTTTAGATTTTTCGCGGTTTTCGGTATCGATTACGTTAGATTCGATCATTTCGTTGTAGAGGTCGTTTCCTTCGCGGGTACGTTCCCCTACACCACCGAAAACGGACACGCCGCCGTGTTGGGTAGCGATGTTGTTGATCAATTCCATCATAATGACGGTTTTGCCCACACCCGCACCACCGAACAAGCCGATTTTACCGCCGCGACGATAGGGGGTCAGCAAGTCGATGACTTTGATCCCGGTTTCAAATACGGAGGGTTTGGTTTCGAGTTCGGTGAATTTGGGGGCGGGGCGATGAATGGGAAAGCGTTCTTCGGTTCCCACGGGGCCAAGTTGGTCTACGGGGTCGCCGAGGACGTTGAAAATACGGCCGAGGGTGGCTTTACCGACGGGGACGCTAATGGCTGCGCCGGTGTCGGTGGCTTCCATCCCGCGCACTAAGCCGTCTGTGCCGCTCATGGCGACGGAACGAACTTGGTTATCGCCCAGGAGTTGCTGCACTTCGCAGGTGACGGCAATGTCTTGGCCGGCAGCGTTTTTCGCTGCAATTTTTAAAGCGTTATAAATTTTCGGCATTTTGCCGCTCGGAAATTCGACATCGACGACGGGGCCGATGATTTGTGTAATTTTGCCAACGTTGGTTTTGTCTGTTGTGGCTACCATGCTTATTGTCGATTTCGTGATTCGCTATTGTTATGAGGCAGGGATCGCAATCGGATTGCCATCCTACAGATTACCATTTGATGGGGTGGCTCTGGCAGTGGATCGCGGATTTTAATTATTGGCAGGCGGTTTCACAGGATGGATTTGAGCCACCAACCGATTAATAAACCCAAACCGCCAAAGCGCAGGGCCATCCAAAAGGGGTGTAACAGGCTACGCCAGCGCCAGAGGCGGCTTTCGAGGTTGGTGTCGATGAGGTCGATTTCTTGTTGGATGCGGTCGAGTTCGGCTTTGAGTCCGGGGGCGGTGTGGCGGGCTTGTTCGAGGAGTTGCGATCGCCTTTGTTGGTCTTGCTTGACTTGATTGTAGCGCTCTTTGAGTTGGTTGAGGGCAACTTCAACGGCCGCGATCGCGTTCTCAAATTCGGTTTCGTCAATGTTGGTCATTGGTTTTTCCAAAAATAACTAAGAATCCCCGCATCTTTCGTTCCAGAGCGGGGATTCTACCCAAGTTATGCCAAACGTATCAACCTTTTAAACGGCTGTGGGTTCTGCTTCGGCTGGGGCTTCGACTGCGGGAGCGTTTTTGGGGTCGTCTTTTAAGCGAATGGTCAAGTAACGGATTACTTCTTCGCTCAAGCGCATGGCTCGTTCGACGGGGGCGACTTGAGAGCCGTCAGCTTTATAGTTTAACTGCACATAAATGCCGTCTTGGAAACGATCGATTTCGTAAGCCAAGCGGCGCTTGCCTTTCACTTGTACTTCGATATCGGTGGCGCTGTTATTGCTGAGTAGTTCGTTGTAACGGTCGATTTCGGCGTTGACCCGTTCTTCGGATAAGTCGGGACGCAGGACGTACATCATTTCGTAATTGCGAGTTGCCATGAAAATCTCCTTATGGACTCTAGGGCAAGGGAAGGCGATCGCTCGCTCATCCCCAGCAAGGATTTATAATCTTAGCCTTCATTTGTTAATTGTTGCACTTTTTTCCAAATCAATCGATCCTAGAGTAGAAATTTCGTGTTTTTTTCTTGCTTGTCAAGATTATTGATTTCGTTCTAAACACCCTATGGCGCAACGCTACGTTCGAATTAAAACCCCCCAGGCCCAGATTTACTATGGGTTACTGCAACTCAATCGCACGGTTCAAGTGCTAGATGCGCCTCCCTGGTTAGGCGGACAGCCCACTGAAACGATTTTAGAAGCCGAGGAGTATCATTTACTGGCTCCTTGTGCGCCGTCTAAAATTATTGCGGTGGGCAAAAATTATGCTAACCACGCCGCCGAGATGGGAACGGCTGTTCCTGATGAACCACTTTTATTTCTCAAACCACCCACGACGATTATTGCGGACAATCAAGGCATTCATTACCCCGCGCAATCGCAACGCCTTGATTATGAAGGGGAGTTAGCGATTATTATGGGCGATCGCACTTATCATTGTTCTCCAGAGCAAGCGCCCAATAAAATCTGGGGCTATACGATCGCCAACGATGTTACGGCCCGGGATTTGCAGCGTCAAGACAACCAATGGACGCGGGCAAAAGGTTTTGACACTTTTTGCCCCCTCGGCCCTTGGATTGTCCGAGAATTAAGTGCGGGAGCCAAGTTACAAACCTTTCTCAATGACGAACCTGAACCACGACAATCGGCGACGGTAGATAGTATGGTATTTTCCCCAGATTATTTGGTGAGTTATATTTCCGGTATTATGACCTTATTGCCCGGCGATATTATTCTCACCGGTACGCCTGAAGGCATTGCACCCATGCAAAAAGGCGATCGCGTCCGCATTGAGATTGAAGGCATTGGTACCCTAGAAAACTATGTTGAGAGGGACAATTAGCGGACTTGGTTGTACACCGCATCCGATAAACTCGGAATCTCGGCATAGCGTCCTAACGCTGACTGAACGATACTGTAACCGCAAATGCCGAGAACGCCGATAAATACGGTGTTGCTTAAAGTTTGTACGATTAAACTGTTGCCGAGAGGCCGGGAAAAAATGCTGAGAACGAGGGTCAATAAAAACAGCACAATGGTCAGCAACAGGGTTTGCATGGTATTGAACCGAATAAAATGACTGACTCTGGGATTGCGAACCACGGCCAAAAACAGCACAAAGAAAATAATAATGCCAGCAAAGGGAACGAGGTTGTAAATCGCGATCGCAGGGGCGACAATCGGGCCAATAATATTGCGTAACCCGGGAAACTGAAACAGTAAATAACGTCCGAAGGGCAAGGCATACATCAAAGCAATGATATAAACCAAAGCGCTAAAAATGCGATCTTTAACATCGATAGAACCGCGCCAAGTCATAGATTAATAATCCTCAGAAAGACTGCTTTCCATTTTAACGAAACCGACTTCATCGCAACGGCCAATCTAACCGATAACCAGGGCAAGAGACGGCGTGGGTCTTTATTTTCTCACCCATTTAACTTACATTTGCCAAACGAAAACCCATCTGACATTCATACACATCGGCTTGATTGGCTGACATTTTGCCCAACGCACGACCGCAAGCCAACTTTCCTTTTTGCCAACGGGGTAAGCCGCTTTGATTAGCTAATAAACAACCTTGACACACTTGTTGCGGTGGTAAAACTTGCTCGTTTGTGAGAATGACTAACATACAATCCCCTCCCACACTGCGGAAATATTGCCTAAATCCATTGTAGTTGAGACAGTCGGCGCGATCGTTACTTTCGCTACACAGCTTTACATCTCGGTTTTCTTTCCCTGGCAAACAAGGTTAAGATAAAAAGTCCGACTTAATCTATAAATCGCCCTCTCTTGGTAGTGTTAAACCGATCGGGCTTCCAATTACTATGACAGAAACAAACTTAGATTTTTTAGCGCAAACAGACCCCCAAATTGCTGAAATTCTGCAAAAGGAACTTCAACGTCAACGGGATCACCTAGAATTAATTGCCAGCGAAAACTTCACCTCCGCGGCCGTCCTGGCGGCTCAAGGTTCGGTGTTGACCAACAAATACGCTGAAGGGTTACCGAACAAGCGTTATTATGGCGGTTGCGAGTTTATCGACCAGGCCGAACAATTGGCCATTGAACGGGCTAAAGCGCTTTTTGGGGCCGCCGCGGCCAACGTCCAACCCCACTCCGGCGCACAAGCGAATTTTGCCGTTTTCTTGAGCTTACTCGAACCCGGCGACACGATTATGGGGATGGACTTGTCCCACGGCGGTCACCTTACCCACGGTTCCCCGGTGAATGTGTCGGGTAAATGGTTTAAGGTTGTGCAGTATGGGGTCAATCAAGACACCGAACGCCTCGATTTTGACCAAATCCGCGAACTGGCCCTCAAAGAGCGTCCTAAGCTGATTATTTGCGGTTATTCGGCTTATCCTCGCATCATTGACTTTGCGAAGTTCCGAGAAATTGCCGACGAAGTGGGGGCATACCTCATGGCGGATATTGCTCATATTGCGGGCTTAGTGGTCACCGGACATCATCCTAATCCCGTCCCTTACTGTGATGTGGTCACCACCACCACCCACAAAACTCTACGGGGGCCCCGGGGCGGTTTGATTTTGACTCGCGATGAGGAGTTAGGCAAGAAGTTTAATAAAGCCGTATTCCCCGGTACCCAAGGCGGCCCCCTCGAACACGTTATCGCGGCCAAAGCGGTGGCCTTTGGGGAAGCTTTGAAGCCAGAATTTAAGGCTTATTCGGGTCAGGTGATTGCTAATGCTCAAGCTTTGGCCAAGCAGTTGATGCAGCGCCAGTTTAAGATTGTTTCTGATGGCACGGATAATCATTTGTTGCTGGTGGATTTGCGCTGTATTGGCATGACGGGCAAGCAAGCGGATCGGTTGGTGAGTCAGGTTAAGATTACGGCGAATAAAAATACCGTTCCCTTTGACCCAGAATCGCCGTTTGTGACCAGTGGGCTGCGTTTAGGGTCTCCGGCCATGACAACGCGGGGGATGGCCGAAGCGGAATTTACTGAAATTGCCAATATTATTGCCGATCGCCTGCTTCATCCCGACGACGAAACCGTAGCGGCAGATTGTCGCCAACGCATCAGTCAGTTGTGCGATCGCTTCCCGCTCTATCCTCACTTGCGAATTCCGGTTCCGGTTTTGCGGTAAAAAAGAGGTTAAATCCTTGTTGCCACAGGGGTTGAGGGGCGATCGCGATCGGGGGGAGATTGCGATCGCCCCAACAATTTTTCGGAAATACTAGGCGAGACGAGGGAAATTGAGGTAGACTTTGCCTGTCCAAGTCGGCTCAATCCAATCTAGATGCCATCCCATTTGTACCATCTGATTGCCTTTCTCGTCTCTGCCTTTTTTGTGCTGTGGAGTACGCCCGTTGTCAAGACCATCGGCCTCAAAAGCGGTCATGTAGACCGCCCCAACGAACGCAAAGTTCACAAACACCCCATTGTCCGCTTAGGGGGAGTCTCCATTTTTGGGGGAACCCTGACGGCGTTGATCATTGTTTGGTGTTTGGGGGGCTTTGCCGAAATTGCCCCGGCTCCGGATCAAGTCAGCGAAATTTGGGGCGTAACCCTCGGTGGCGTGGCTTTTTTCTTAATTGGCTTGGGGGACGATTTATTTAACCTCACCCCTGTGTCTCGCTTGATTATGCAAACTCTAGTCGCGAGTTTAGCTTGGTGGGCTGGGGTTCGCATTGATTTTTTATCCATTCCTTTTGATGGTTTAGTGGAAATGGGTTGGCTGAGTTTACCCGTAACCGCGATTTGGTTGGTGGGGATGGCTAATGCTATTAACTGGATTGATGGTTTGGATGGATTGGCGGCCGGAGTTTCAGGCATTGCGGCGGTGGTCATGTTAATTGTGAGCTTGTTTATGCAACAACCGGCTGCTGCTTTGATTGCGGCGGCATTAGCTGGGGGGGCGTTGGGTTTTTTGCGCTACAACTTCAATCCGGCTCAGATTTTTATGGGGGATGGAGGGGCGTATTTTATGGGCTTTACTTTGGCCGGCGTGGGGGTGATTGGCTTGGTCAAAAGTACCGCCGTGACTGCTGTATTGCTACCTTATTTGATTCTAGCGGTTCCTATATTGGATATGTCTTCGGTGATTGTTTCGCGGCTTAAAAGCGGAAAATCGCCGTTTTTAGCCGACAAAAGTCATTTACATCATCGTTTACTCAAGGCAGGAATTTCGCAACGGTTGACGGTGTTATTTATTTATGCCCTGACGTTGTGGGTGGGCAGTTTAGCTATGGCAGTGTCGGGGATTCCCAGTGGTTATGCTTATGCGATTGGGGCAACTTTACTACTGGCTTATGTGGCGTGGCAAGTGCGGCGCAATCGACAAATTCGCAATGAAGAATAGTTTATGAGTGCCGAGATTATTTGTGTAGGAACGGAGTTGCTGCTGGGGGATATTGTTAATACCAATGTGCAGTATTTAGCCCAGCAGTTGGCGAGTTTGGGGATTCCTCATTACTATCAAACGGTGGTGGGAGATAATTGCGATCGCCTCACGGAAATTATTAGAATTGCCAGCGATCGCGCCTCGATTTTGATTTTTACCGGGGGCTTGGGGCCGACTCCTGACGATTTGACCACGGAAACGATCGCGGCGGCGTTTAATACCCCCTTGGTCGAACATCCCGAAATTTTAGAGGATATTGCGGCGAAGTTTGCCCAACGACGGCGACAAATGGCTCCTAATAATCGCAAACAAGCGCTTTTGCCAGAGAAAGCCGCGATTATTCCCAATCGGAGTGGAACGGCGCCGGGAATGCTGTGGCAGCCGCAACCGAATTTAACGATCCTGACGTTTCCCGGTGTGCCTTCAGAAATGCGCCTGATGTGGCAGGAAACGGCGGTTCCGTACTTGCGATCGCAAGGTTGGGGGCAACAGGTTATTCACAGTCGTTTGCTCAAGTTCTGGGGCATTGGTGAGTCTACCTTGGCGAGTAAGGTAGCGCAGTTTTTTGAAATGGCGAATCCGACAGTTGCGCCTTATGCCCTTGATGGCATTGTCAAGTTGCGGGTGTCGGCTCGCGCTGCCTCGGAAGCCGAAGCGGTGGCCTTGATTGACCCAGTGGCCCAACAACTGCAAGAAATCGCGGGCATTGATTATTTTGGCTCCGATGAGGAAACCCTCGCGGCGGTGGTGGGGGGATTATTGCGCGATCGCGGCGAGACTTTGAGTGTGGCCGAATCCTGCACCGGTGGCGGTTTGGGGCAAATGCTCACCGAAACCCCCGGCAGTTCGATTTATTTCCACGGCGGCATCATTGCTTACAGTAATGCCGTGAAGACTCATTTACTGGCGGTAAGTCAGGAATTGTTGACACAACTGGGGGCGGTGAGCGAACCAGTGGCCAAGCAAATGGCCTTGGGGGTACAAGAACGGCTAAAAACCTCTTGGAGCCTCAGTGTTACAGGGATTGCCGGGCCCGGTGGCGGCAACGATCGCAAACCCGTGGGCTTGGTTTATATTGGTTTGGCGGCTCCGGATCGCAGCGTGGATATTTTTGAATATCGCTTTGGAGCCGAGCGCGATCGCGAGACAATCCGGAAATTAAGCGCTTATCATGCCCTCGACCGTTTACGGCGTAAAATTCTCAGTGGCGATCGTTGAAAAAAGACCGGGACGGGTTGATGACAATATGATAAACTTGTATAAAGTAGGGTAGGACACTCCCGAATTAACCCTTGTGGGATTGGCTCGTTAATGTTAAAAACTGTAGTCGAGTCACCCCTGAAACTGCTAAAACCAATAACTAATCATTGGTTGGTAGCGGCAAGATTCAGCCCAAGAATCCCTTTCTCTAAGGCGATGGAAGTGTCAAGCTTAATGCCAATATAGAATTTCCTGTAACATCCTTAAATTTTCAATCTTGGCTGCGGCTAAGGCAGGGAAAGATATAGCATAGAAATATAGCGGTCTAGTAATCCTGGTGCATAGTCACTCAATTGAACTAACTGCCCCGAACTAGACCGATTAACCGTCAAGTCTCACAGGAGCTTTCTGTTCGATGGATTATTTGGATAAGGTAATCGAAAAACTCAAAGAATGGGCGCGTCGCTTAACTGAAGCACTACTAGGGCCAGAAGGCGAACCCGAACCCGAACTGATCCCCATTCCTGTTAAAGATTCCCCGCGTCGCGGCCGTTAAATCCCTGCGACTTGTCCATCAAAACCCATTAACTATATGCGGCCAGAGGCATTTAGTACCTTAAGCATTCTGGTTCTGCACGGGCCCAATTTAAACCTGTTAGGCCAGCGCGAACCAGGAGTTTATGGTAGCACCACTTTAGACGAAATTAACAGTTTGCTGATTCAAGAAGCCAGCAAGCTCGATATTAAGGCCCTGTGCGTGCAATCCAATCACGAAGGCGAATTAGTGGATGCTATTCATAGCGCTTGGGGGCGCGATCGCGGTATTTTAATCAATGCTGGGGCTTATACCCACACCAGCGTTGCCCTCCGCGATGCCTTAGCCGCCGTTAATATCCCGACGGTAGAAGTGCATCTGAGCAACATCTATCGCCGCGAGGCTTTTCGCCATCACTCTTACATTGCACCCATCGCGATCGGTCAAATTAGCGGTTTTGGTTCCGAAAGTTATTTGCTGGGATTACAAGCTTTAGTTCACTATATTCGCCAACAAGACGCAGGTTAAACCCCTGTGTTGCTGATTAACTTCTCAAAATAGCCCACGGCGATCGCACCTCGAAATCGCCGTGGTTTTCGCTGAAGATCGATTTTACTCTTCGTCTTCGTCGTCTTCTTCCTCAGGACTAGGATAATAAAAGCTATTAGAACGTCCTGTCAGGACAGATTTACCGAGAGACAAAGCTTTTTGCGCTTCGAGGGCGGCTTGACGCTTCCAAGTGGCGCGACGCATATCGCGCTTTGACTTGGAGGTTTTCTTCTTGGGAACTGCCATTGTCTTACTTCAAATTTTTGGGGACAACCTTTCTATAATAGCGTTTCATTTCAGAAATAGCGAATGGCTAGTTGTTCCTACTCGCGTCACCGCCCGACCGGGTGAGGGGTTACCAAAA
>JBKHDX010000104.1:0-15362 GCA_046541115.1 Spirulinaceae cyanobacterium
TGAGGCAGACGGCAGTGGGTTTGTAGGGGTGGGGTTTCCCCGCCCAATCGGAGAAACCGTTGATGGGGATAGCCAGCAACTAACAACTTCTTTTAATCCTTCAGAAGATTGGCTGACCGATGTTTTAGAAACGACCCAAAATTGGCAGTTGTTGAGCAATACAAATTTTATTCACGATGATGAAGCGAAATAAAGTGATACCAGATAATCAACCGAGGGGAATTGCTCAAAAGCTGCAAACCTCAATTTTTCGTTCGTTGGTCGTAATCTTGCCGTTACTGCCATTTCCGGCTTTAGCTCAAGACAATACACAATTCGAGGTAATTGTCAATAGCAATCTCGATGAAATTATTGCCGATGAAAACTTGACTTTAAGGGAAGCGATCGCGATCGTCAATGGCGATCTCGACCTCAACGCCCTTTCTACCGCCGAAGAAAGTCAAATTTCGGGGAATTTGAGCGATTTAAACAAGCAAATTAGCTTTAACTTACCCCCAGACCAAACCACAATTACTCTCACCGAATTACTACCCGAAATCCGCACTCCTAATGTTACCCTTGACGGCACAACTCAACCCGGTTATGAAGGCTTCGAGGAATTAAGGGAAGGGATTCCGACTCCGGTTGTGACCTTAACGCGGATTCCCGTAGATCGCAACGAAACTTTACTCAATCCGCCCATTCGCGGCTTAACCCTCGTTGCCGATAACATCACCGTCCAGGGCTTGCGCTTTTATGGCTTTACTGCGCCGCCTGCGGGAGATACCGCCACCGTCCCTGCCGCCGATATCTTCATTTCTGCCCCCCAAGCCCCCAGAGACGAGATTCGCTACGATGTCCCCGCGAATCCGGGGGAAGGCAATTCCCCGCCCCAGAATATCCTAATTAAATACAATATTTTGGGCGTACCCCCAGAGGAGACAACAGCGACACAATCGGCGTTTGGGGTGTATATTTTCAACGGCGAAAATGTCGGCATTATCAACAATATTATTGCGAATCACCAGGGAAGCGGTATTATCAGCAGTATTCGTGCCAATGACCTCGTAATTGGCGACAATATTATCGAAAACAACGGTTTAATCGGGATGCCCGACGGGATTCACCTCGAAGGAGAAATCGCCAATACGCGCATTCAAGGAAACTTGATTCGCAATAACGGTGGTAGCGGCATTTATATCTTCAAACCGGAAGGGGCTGTCACGATTGACAATAACGTGCTTAATAATAACGGCGCACGCTATCAACGTCCGGCGATTTACCTCAGTGGCAGCAATCATCAAGTCACCAACAACCGCATTGCCAATCAACCGGGGGCTGGTGTTGTAGTGGCGGGTTATCCCGTCCCTCACCGCGTCAGCATCACCAACAATAACTTTGTCAACGTTGCAGGACTTCCTATCGACCTCAACGCCCAACCGGAAACGGGACGACAAGACCGTTATAACGGCGACGGTCGTAACGCCATTGCCGACACCGCATTATCCGATGATAGCCGGGAATTGGTCGAGGGCGATCGCTTTCGTCGTCAAATCGCCAACTACGGCATTATGACACCGCAATTTGTCAGTCGCGAGTTGTTTCGCAATGCTACCGGAGAAGTAACTTTATTTGGTATGAGTGAACCCAACGCAACCATCGAAATTTACCGCGTCGTCCCCGATATTGACGGCGATAATATATTCCCCGTGACGACCACAGAAGCTGACGACAAAGGGCGTTTTGAGATTCGACTCAGGGATATACAAGTGGGAGAAAGAGTGAGCGCGATCGCAACTCATCCCGATTATGGCACCTCCGAACCCGCCCTCAACGCAACCATCGGTGACATTCCTAGCATTTCTGGGGAGGCAAATTAGTGAAAAAACCATCTCGCCGCTTACTTCGTAGCCTATTCGGAGGTCTCGTCCTCTGGAGTGCCTCCAACCTCCACGCCCCCACCGCCCAAGCCGCCCCGTTTGAGTGCGACGGTACACTCTATATTAGCCAAGCTGCTGCTACAGGCGATCCTACCCTTCTCAATGACCTTGTAACCACAACTACACCCTTTACTCTTTCTCCGAGAGGAACACCCGTTACTGAATATAACGGTATGGGTTTCCGCGTTCAAGATGGCTATATCTACGCTGTCAATCCCGACGATGCCGAAGTTTTTCGCATTGACGATACTGGAATTCCTGTTTCTCTTGGAACACCTGCAGGTGTTCCAGGGGGGACTCGCTACATTGCAGGAGACTTTAATACCAATACTGGAACTTATTTTATCTATGGTGGAGGACAACTCGTTGAACTCAATGTCACGACCAGTCCCCCAACCGTCGTCAGCACTAAAACGGTTACAAACCCAAACACAGGAAACCCCCCTGGTATTGCAGATATTGCCTATAACCCAACAGATGGCAATTTTTATGGCTTCGATCGTAGTGTCAATCGCATTGTCTTTTTCAACGCCGCTGCTGCTAGTCCAATCAACGTCAACAACGTCCCTGTAGGTGCAGGAACCCCTAATGTAACTGGGTCTGAGAATCAGATTGGTGCAGCCTTTTTTGATGCGGCTGGTAACTTTTTCGCTTATCAAAATAGTGGCAATTTGTATCGTGTCGATCTTGCAACTGGTCGCTTTACTTCTATTGGGACACCTCCTAGTGTTGGACAAAATGATGGAGCCGGTTGTCCAGTTGCACCCCTGATCGAAAAAATTGTCACCCCTGCGAGTACCGTTGCTGGCTCAATAGTCACTTATTCTTATCGCATCACCAACCAAACCGACTTCGACCTTTCTAACATTACGTTTCAAGACACCATGGACGGGGGTCGAACTTTTACAGGGATTCCGAATAATCCTTTAGGAGGTTCTATCAGTGGTATCGGAACAAACAGCGTCACGATTTCCAATATCACAGTGCCGCGCAAATCGGTGAACACGATTCAGCTTCAGGTACAAATTCCCACCACAACGCCCACACCAACAACTCTGTTTAACCAAGCAACCTTGGAAGGGCCAGGGATTGGTACACCCATTATTAGCCGTTCTGACTTCCCGGATACTCCCGAACGTCCAGACCGCACACCGTTGGATGTTACTCCTGCCAGCGCTGATGTCGTTGTTCAAAAAGGAACATCTGGGACAGCAAACGTGGGTCAGACCGTTACCTATGACATCACTGTGACGAACAACGGCCCCAGTCAAGCCAATAATGTCGTCATTACCGATATTGTCGATCCGAATGCAACCAATATAACTCCTTTGAATGGTGGGACTTACGATGCAACCACCGGACGAGCGACCTGGAATATTGGAACTCTCGCCTCTGGAGCAAGCCAGACAGTACAAATTACGGTAACAGTTCCTAATCCTGGAGCGTACACCAACACCGCAACCAGTAGCTCTAGCACCCCCGACCCCAACCCGGATAACAACAATCTCAATAATCCTAATGCTAGTGCAACAACCACTGTAACTTCAGGAGCTGCCGATGTGCAAACCACCAAATCAGGAATTACTAGCTTACCTGCACCCGGTCAAGCAAGCTATACCATTACAACTACTAACCTAGATAATACCAATACGGCCACTGGGGTTGTGATTAGCGACTTGATTGCTCAAAATGCAACGTTCGTCTCAGCTTCTGATGGAGGAACATATATAAATGGGCCTTTTATAGTTGGAGGTGTAACATACCAAGGCAGAGTTGACTGGGAGCCAGCCATTACCCTTGCTCCCAATACCAGCGTTACCCGTACAGTCACGGTCAATTTACCTGCAACCGGAAGTTATACCAATACGGCCTCCAATACATCGGCTAATGATGGGACACCTGGAAATAACGATGGTTCAAATGCGAATGCTCAAGTAACGACCGTTGTACCTCCTTCTGGCCCGGCAGATGTACGGACGGAAAAAACCGGCCCGGTAACGATTCCAGCACCCGGTCAAGCTAGGTATACCATTACTACGACAAACTTAGACAATACCAACACTGCGACTAATGTCGTTATTTCTGATGTTATTGCTGCGGGTGCAAGCTTTGTCTCGGCTTCTGATGGAGGAACGTACAATCCCACAACGCGCACTGTGACTTGGCCAGCAGTCAATATTGGGCCAGGGCCGAATAATAATGCTGTCACTCGTACTGTCACCGTACAACTGCCAACCGCCGGGGGTTTTACGAATACGGCTTCTCATACTTCACCGAATGATAATAATGCGGCAAACAATAGCTCGCCTTTTACGACGACAGTTCCGAGCGAACCGGATTTGACGATTGAGAAGTCCCAGTCAGGGAGTTATGTGACGGGGCAAACCGGGGAGTTTATCTTGACGGTTCGCAATGTGGGAGCAGCGGCAACCGTGAATAATAATCCGGTGGAGATTACAGATACTTTACCTACAGGATTAACAGCCAATGGTCCGCCGACGGGGGCAGGCTGGAATTGTAATGTAACGGGAACTCAAGATATTAGGTGTACGAGGACTGGTGCTGATGTTTCTTTAGCCCCAGGGCAACCTTATCCGCAGATTACAGTTCCGGTCAATATTACAGCAGCAGCGGGGACAACGGTCACTAATACGGCTGTTATCACGGATGGCAGTGGCGGTGAGACTAACTTTAATAACAACAGCGACCCGGAAGTATTTGCCGTAATTGGTACGGATGATCCGGATTTAACGATTAATAAGACGGTAAGCGGCACTTTTGCTACGGGAAACCGTGCGACTTATACCTTAAGAGTGACCAACGTCGGGCCCGGATCAACCACTGGGGGAACTGCGGTTAGCGTAACGGATAACTTACCCAATGGGGTGATTCCTGACCCGAATAATCCACCGACAGGGACGGGTTGGAATTGTATTGTGGCAACGAATACGGTGCGATGTACCCAAAACAATACGCTGGCTTCGGAGGCAAGTTACCCGGATTTGACGATTCCAGTCATTGTGACGGCGGCGGCAGGTGCTGACATTACAAACTCGGCTTCTGTGGCTGGCGGTGGGGATGCTAATCCTTTCGGTAATAATGGCAGTACGATTACTTCAACCGTCGCTGCGAGTAATTTTTCGCCTTTTGGTTTGGCGAAGCAGGTGGGGACAGTCACGAACAATGGTGATGGGACGTTTACGGTGCCGTTTACGATTGTGGTGCAAAACTTTGGCTTGGTACCGATTACCAATGTTCAGGTGACGGATAATTTGTTTGGAGATACGAATAGTACGTTTAATGGGGCTAGTGCGATCGCGATCGCGTCTCCTCCGACAATAACAGGCGGTTTGACAGAGGTTAACCCGAATTTTAACGGCATTAGCGATCGCAATCTTTTGTCTGGCCAGCAGGCTTTAAATGCTGGTGCAAGGGCAACGATTAACTTTAGCGTCCGGGTAACACCAGGGGGAAACAGCGGCCCCTACAGTAATATTGCGACGGGTTCTGCCAGAAATGCTGCGGGAGTACAGGTTACGGGAACGTCGATTCCGGGGACGAATCCCGACCCAGATGGAGACGGCAATCCAGGGAACAATGCAGGCCCGACTCCGATTAATTTGACGGGTTCGGCAGGTTTCCGCTTGGTGAAACGCATTACCGGGGTGACGCGGGATGGTTCGCCTTTGCCGGGGGTTGATTTCTCCCAGTTTGTAGACGACCCCAATGACCCGGATGATAATGCGGATTGGTCGGGGCTGACTCTGGCGGGTTTCCCGGCGTTGGGGGATGATAATGTGTTGCAAAGCGATGATGTGGTGGAATATACGATTTATTACCTCGCAGATGGCAATCAAACCATTACCAATGCTCGGATTTGCGACGCGATTCCCCAAGGAACTACCTTTGTGAATAACAGTTTTAGCGGCAGTAGTGGCATTCAGTTACGACAAGGTACAACGGAGACGAATTTGACCAATGAAGCCGATAGCGACCGCGGCCAATTCTTCTCGCCGTTGAGTCGGGCAGATTCAGTGGTTCCCCCTTGTCCGGATGCGAATAATCCCACGGGGGCGGTGTTTGTGAATTTGGGGAATGTGCCGAATACGGGAACGAATCGTTTGGGCTTTGTACGGTTCAGAGTACGGTTGGATTAAAATGCGATCGCGCACCAGAGATTAATTTATTTAACCTTTTTGAGCAAAAAAATCTCAATTTTGCCACTTTCAGGTAAATTAATCTCAAATTCTGTTTTTTGCTGCTTCTGCCAATTGATAATGTTCAATTCCTTGACGAGACTGATAGTATTTGACCATTTCATCAGGGTTGGTCTACTTAATATAAAAATCCAATTGTTCTCATTTAATCGCTATCTTCGTTACTCAAAAGAAATTGGAATCTTCTTGATTACGTTGATTTTTATCTCGATAACTTGGAGTTATTCACCCAGTGTTAAAGCGCAACAAGCGCCGAATGCTTTTGTCTGCGATGGCTCGTTTTTTATTAGTAATGGTCTTGCCCCTGGCGCTTCAACTCAATTCAATTTACTAGATTTTCGGACTCGACCAGATTTTGATTTGACTGAAGTAGGAGCGCCTTCTGCTTTTGGGGAATATAATGCTATTGGCTATAACATCCAAGATAACTTTGTCTATGGTATTACTCCGAGAAATCCCAATGGGGATACTCGCGATGTTATCCGAGTTGACCGCAATGGCAATACAACCAATATTGGCTCAGTAACATTGACGAATAACGGTTCTTATATTGCTGGAGATTTGGATGAAAGTGGTTTTTATTATGTGTATGCAAGGGGTCAAGGTCAACAAGTTAATGGTCAACCCACTGGTTTATTGGCTCGGATTGAGATTTCGAGTCTTTCTATGATGACTACAAACGTTATTTTAAATAATGTTATTGGTAATCCGGTTTTGGGTGATATTGCTTACAACCCCGTTGATGGTAATTTGTATGGTTTTAATCGGAGTATACAGACTGGCCAAGGTATTACTGTTCCTGACGATGATGGAGTCGGATATTTAACATTTAATCCCAATTCTGGTTCGGATATTAATCAAAATAATATTGCTAATATTCAATTTAATCAAATTCCTAATAGTCTCTTACCTAGAAGAAATGGGACAGAACCAGAAGAACAAGTTGGAGCGACTTTTTTTGATACAGCAGGTAACTTTTTTGGTTACTTAAATACTGGTTTTTTATATCGCATTAATGTTGGGATTAATGGTAACGGTACGGGACAATATACTTTAGTGGGAACGGCAGAGTCTTCGGGGGTCAATGACGGAACCTCTTGTCCTTATGTCCCTGTTTTTGAAAAAGAAGTTTCCCCGGCAAATGCGGCTCCAGGCGATATTATTACCTATACTTATAGAATTATCAATGGTAGTATTCTTAATCTTAATCCAGTAGTATTTACAGATACGATGAGTGATGGTCGTACTTTTATTCCTGGGACCGTAAATATTCCGGGTGCGACTTTTTCCAACAACAATACAACCCTAACTCTAAATAACTTGACTGTTCCGGCTCGGAACGTTAATAGTAATACTCCTAATGTGACGACGATTACGGCTCAAGTTCAACTGCCGAGTACCCTGGCGAGTGGTAGATATTTAAACCAGGCAAGTTTGAACGGACAAGTTGCGACGGTACAAACAACTTTTGCGGTACAGTCGGACTTCCCCCCGACGGTTGTTTCTCCTCTACCCGATCCAACACCTGTAGATGTGGATCAAAGTTTGGCGGCAAGATTGCGTTTGGTGAAGCGGATCACTACGGTAATTCGGAATGGTCAAGTTATCAATAATGTAGTTTTCGATCGCTTTATTGATGACTCTCAAGATGACAATGATAACGCGATCGCAAATACCGGACTCAATCCTGTCGGAGTGATTGGATTAGGTCAAGATAACTTACTACAAAGTAATGATGTGGTGGAATATACGATTTATTTTCTCTCGGATGGGGGCAGGACGGCGCAAAATATCCGTTTGTGCGATGCGATTCCAACCGGGACGAGTTTTGTAGAGAATACTTTTGGCGGGGGAAATGGTATCCTGTTGCAACAAGGATCGACAAATACGGCACAAACCAATGCCGCAGATGGCGATCGCGCTCAGTTTTTCTCGCCGTTAACCCCTGCGAATAATGTTACACCCCCCTGCCCTAATGCCAATAATCCCAATGGTAGCGTTGTGGTGAATTTAGGCGATATTCCCAATACAGGAGCGAATAATCGCGGCTTTGTTCGTTTTCGAGTGACAGTGGATTAGTATTGGTTTTTATCTCCCATTCGGGCTGTATTACTCCACCTCTCCCGCGTGATAGGAACTCCGGACAAGGGGGCCGGAGCGAACGTGAGAAAAGCCGAGAGAACGGGCAATTTCGCCTAATTCGTCAAATTCTTCAGGAGTCCAGTATTTTTGTACCGGGAGATGAGCCAGGGAGGGGCGCATATATTGACCGAGGGTAACGCGATCGCACCCCACCGACCGTAAATCTTGTAACGTTTCGATGATTTCATCCTGGGTTTCCCCGTGACCTAACATTAAACCGGACTTGGTGGCAATGGTGGGATCGAGATTTTTAACAATTTCTAACACGGCGAGCGATCGCGCATACTTTGCCCCCCGTCGTACCTTATCCTGTAAACGGCGCACCGTCTCGATATTGTGGTTATAACATACCGGATGCTCGGCGACGACTGTTGCAATGCGTTCTTGTTGTTGAACCTGGGCTTCCTTCCCACTCCAAAAATCCGGTGTCAGCACCTCTATCGCCGCGTCTGGGGTCGTTTCTCGAATCGCTTGCATGGTTTGGGCAAAACCCGCCGCACCGCCGTCTGAAAGGTCATCTCGTGCCACTGCGGTTAACACCACATAGCGCAGCCCTAGCAATTTTACCGCCTCGGCCACCTTTTGGGGTTCTTGGGGGTCGAGGGCCATGGGGGCGTGACCTTTATCCACTTGACAAAAACCACAAGACCGGGTGCAAGTTGGCCCCATCAACAAAAAAGTTGCGGTTTTCTGGGCATAACATTCGCCGCGATTGGGACAGCGGCCTTCCTCGCAGATGGTGTGGATGTTACGCTGTTTAATAATCCGTTGTACCGTCGAAATCTCGCTGGCTTTCCCCAGGGGACGACGCAGCCAAGGCGGTAGGGCGGTAATTTCATCGCGCCAGGATTTGAGATTCTGCGGTTGGGAAGCGGTTTCACTCATAGGATCGAGGGTAGAGTACCGCTTCTTATCGTAAACAATATCATTAGAGAAAGTGGGCGATCGCCCTTTTCCCCCAGACTCGACTCCACCTAGAAAGAGAAATGCCCGCGAAAATTCCCGGTCAAGCAATAATAGCTTAAGCTTAAATAGGAAAATTACAATCGATTCATTCAGCGTCTCACAAGGAGATAGTCGTGGCAACCCAAAAAATTTTGGTAATTGACGATAGCAAGGTTATTCGGATGCGGGTCAAAGATATGTTACCCCAAAACAATGTGGAAATCATTGAAGCCAAAGACGGGCAACAGGGATTTAACTTGATTCGCTCAGAACATCCCAACTTAATTATGCTGGATTTTCTGTTACCGAAAATGAGCGGTTGGGAAGTTTATCAAGAAATTCAAAAACATCCAGAGTTACAATCTATTCCCTTGGTAGTGATGTCGGGTCGCAAAGAAGAAGTCACCGAGAAACTGCCAGAACCCTTTGAGTATTTTTCTTTTGTGGGGAAACCCTTTGAGAAAAAGCAGTTAATTGAGGCCATTCAAGACGCAACCAAAAAAGCTCGTTCTCGTCCGTCTGTGGCTGCCCCGGTCGATACTGCTGGCGGTGGTGGAGGCGATACGGCAGCCCTAGAAGCCGAAATTGCTCAACTTAAGTCACAAATGAGCAAAATGCACGGCGAAATTCAAGGGCTGAAAAAACAGCTTGTGCAACTGGCGAATTTTATCAAGCAAAAGATGAAGTAAGTTTGATTTTCTCTCTTTGTCGTGTCTCTTTTTCTGTCGATGAATGATGCTGTAAATTTAATTCTCAAAGTCGCGATCGCGTCGGCGCTTTTGTCGGTTATCGTCAAGTATGGCGGACGCTTTGTACCCATTGCCCCCACTGCGGTTAATGCCTTAATTGCGGTGTTGTTACCCACCCTGATAACCGCCGCTATTTTAGGATGGCGTTGGTTGAACCTCAATCCCCCCAACGCCCCGGAAACCCCGAAACAGGTGCGTTAATCCACCTGTGACGGTATCCAACTTACTGCGGCAGTAAATCTTTTGCGGCCAGCCAATCGCGATTGTAGAGTTTGGATTGATAGCGACCGCCACCATCGCACAATACAGTCACGATAGTATGTCCTGGCCCCATCTGTTTCGCTAAAGCATAAGCCGCGCCGACATTAATGCCCACAGAACCCCCCATAAACAAACCATCTTCATACAACAATTGATAAATCACCCGGACGCATTCTTTATCATCGACTTGAATCGCATCGTCAATGGGTGCGCCCTCCATGTTGGCGGTAATGCGACTGTTGCCAATGCCTTCAGTAATGGAACTGCCTTCGGGCTGGATTTCCCCAGTTTTAACGTAACTGTATAAACCGCTTCCCATGGGGTCTGCAACCACGCATTTGACTTCGTGTTTTTTCTCTTTGAGGAATAGAGAAACCCCCGCATAAGTGCCTCCAGTTCCCGTTGCTGCCACCCAAGCATCGACACTGCCGTTGGTTTGTTCCCAAATTTCGGGCCCGGTGGTTTCGTAATGGGCCATGCGGTTGGCAAGGTTGTCAAATTGATTGGCCCAAATGGCGTTTTCGGTTTCTTCGGCTAATCTCCCCGACAGTTTAACGTAGTTGTTGGGGTTGCGATAGGGAACAGCGGGAACTGGACGGACTTCTGCCCCCAGGGTTCGCAGCATATCCATTTTTTCCTGGGATTGGGTTTCAGGAATAATGATGACGCATTTATAGCCTTTGGCATTGCAGATATGGGCGAGGCCAATGCCTGTATTGCCTGCTGTACCTTCTACGACTGTGCCGCCGGGTTTAAGGAGTCCTTTTTTCTCGGCATCTTCAATCATATACAATGCGGCGCGGTCTTTGACAGAACCGCCGGGATTGAGAAATTCGGCTTTTCCTAAAATTTCGCAGCCTGTTTCGTCACTAAAGCTGTTTAAGCGAATGAGGGGCGTATTACCCACTGTACCGACAAAACCTTGTTTGATATCCATGCTTGCTGTTGTGCGTTTGTGCTTCTTTTCTAATCTCTCAGATGGCGGTACGATCTCAAAGTGTGGAGTCGCGTGCCACAATATCTACGATACAGAAGTTTTTGAGGTTCTTTCGTTGGGTTCTCCAAGTGCAGTTTTTTGCGATTTTGACGGTACGATTACGGCAGTAGAAACCTTTGCGGGGATGTTGAAGGTTTTTGCCCCCCAAATGTCGGCTGAAGTGATGCCAAAGCTTTATACGCGGGAATTGACCCTCAGAGAAGGGGTTCGGCAGATGTTGGAGTCGATTCCGGCTTCTCAATACGACGCAGCCATTGGTTTTGCGGACGATAAGCCGATTCGGGAGGGGTTACAGGAATTAATTGCCTTTTGTCAAGACCGAGATATGGCTTTTCATCTGGTGTCTGGGGGCTTGCGGGGCATGGTAGAACGGGTGTTGCAGCGCGAAAATATTACCGGGGTGGCTTCGATTACGGCGGTGGATGTGGATGCGTCTGGGGCGTTTTTAAGAGTGCCTCCGCAGGGATTTGAAGGGGGGACGGAGTTAATTGCGAAAGTGCAGGTGATGGCACAGTATCCGAATGTGCGAAAAATCGCGATCGGGGATTCGGTGACCGATGTTAATATGGCGTTTCATGGGGATTTAGTTTTTGCTCGCGATCGCCTGGTTGATTATATGCAAAGCGAGCAGAAGCCTTATGTGGCTTGGGATACCTTTTTCGATGTGCGGGACTTTTTAGCGTCACAATGGCAGGCTTAGAAGCAATTATTCAGTTGAAGTTATGATGATTACTCGCGTTCTCCCACCACTATTGTTGTTACCATTCTCCCATGTTTGATAACGTTTGCCGTTACTTAAGCGAACGCTTTAGTGCTGATATCGCTTCTTGGTTGTTGGGGGAACCAATTACGCTGACTCGCTTGAGTCCCACAGAGTTATCCCTACAGCCATTACGGGCTGATGCCTTAATTTTACTTCAGTCGGAAAGGGTGGTGCTGCACATCGAATTTCAAACTCAGCCTGACCCAGATATGCCTTTTCGCATGGCAGATTATCGTTTGCGAGTTTATCGTCGCTTTCCTCAAAAAACGATGCGTCAGGTAGTCGTTTACTTGCGACAATCGACCTCGCCGTTAGTGTATCAAACCCAGTTTGAACTCCCTAATCTACGCCATAATTTTGAAGTAATTCGTTTGTGGGAACAACCTGTGGATTTGTTTCTTGATACACCGGGATTACTTCCTTTTGCAGTATTAGCTCAGACATCAGATCGCACCGCTACATTACAAACTGTAGCAGAACAGGTAGAAATTATTGGCGATCGCACCCAGAAAAACGACATAGCCGCCTCCACCGGGATATTAGCTGGGTTAGTATTAAAGAAAGCCTTGATTCAACGATTTTTGAGGACAGAACTCATGCGGGAATCTGTAATTTACCAAGATATTTTTCAGCAAGGAGAAGTCCGAGGTGAAGCCCGAGGTGAAGCCCGAGGTGAAGCTAAAGGTAAAGCTGAAGTGGCACAAAACTTACTTAAACTGGGAATGGAAATTTCTCAAATTGTAGAAGTTACGGGCTTAACGGTTGAGCAAATATCGCAGTTACGGTCTGAAAATCGCACCGAATAAAAAAGCGCGATCGCCCTGATTTCGCTAAGATTGCTTTAGCTTCGATTATCTTGGGCTAACTTTTATGCTGAAAAAACTGATTCTGAAAAATTGGAAAAGCTTTCGCCACGCTGAACTTCCGATTGATTCGCTCACAGTTTTAATCGGTGCAAATGCCAGTGGGAAATCTAATGCAATTGAAGCTTTTTATTTTTTACAGCAACTTATAAAAACTAATAGCTTGAGTCAAGCTACAAAAAATATTAGAGGTTACAAGCAACGGCTCGCTTACAACAATAATAGTGATTTTGAAATCACATCTATTCTGCAAAGTCAACAGGAGAATATTGATTATTGGTATCGCTGTAGTATTCAAGTTAAACCTGAACTGCTTTTTGGGGAAGAATCTTTATTACAGAGAGAATATAGAAAACACGATTATCAAGAAAAAGCCCTAATTAGTTCTGATTCTAGTTCACTCACTCTTGGATTTGACGATATACATGGATTTGAGATTGCTTTAGACACTTCCCACAATTCAAAACTCAGTTTGTTGAAATCTATTAAATTAAAAGAATCCCAAGAAGCTTCTTCCTTGCGTACAGGAATATTGACTACAGGAGAAACAATAGAAAATATTTTTATTTTAAATCCTAAACCTGAAAAAATGCGAGATTATGCACCAATAACCAAAGATTTGTTAGCCGATGCGTCTAATTTAGCTGGAGTCATTGCGAAACTTTCAGAACAGCAATTATCGCAATTTAATCAAACGATTTCTAGTTATGTTAAACACCTACCAGAGCGTGATATTCAGCGAGTTTGGGCGACACCTGTAGGAGAATTAGAAACAGATGCTATGCTTTATTGCGAGGAAGAATGGAAACCCGGAGAAAAAATCAAAATTGATGCTCGAAGTATGTCTGATGGGACATTACGATTTATCGCCATTCTTACAGCTTTATTAACTCGTCCAGAAGGCAGTCAACTGATTATTGAAGATATTGATGACGGCTTGCATCCCTCTCGCTTTGACTTGTTACTTAAAATGTTACAAGAAATCGGCTCGCAACGTCAGATAGATATCTTAGTTACAACGCACAATCCCGCATTTCTTGACCGCTTATCGCCCGATATGACTCCTTTTATTATTGTGGCACATCGCGACCCGAAAACAGGGGAAAGTCGCTTAACACCCTTAGAAGAAATTGATAATTTTCCGAAGTTATACGCTTCTGATTCGATTGGTAATTTAGTTACCCAAGGAGCAATTGAACGCAGTGCAGCCCGGACTTCAGATTAGTCAGATTAAATCCACTTATTTAGTGGCAATCAAGAACCCCATTCTCTTATTTACTTATCCGATTAAATTGGAATTTTATCACAGCAACCGGGGTTCTGGAATGGTGGTTATTTGTCCGGGTTTCTAAATGGTTTTCTACAATTCGGACAGGAAGATTTTTAGTGGTAGTGGTTTCGCAAACGGCAACGAATCAATACTGGATAATTACTACTTATACAGCACGGAAAATAACGGGAGGTAAGGTGATATGGACAAAAACTTGACATTTCACTACGACAAAGTGGGAGATATTTTTTATATTGATATTTGTTCCCCTTATCCCGAGCAGGAATCGGAGGAAATCGGGGATGAGATTGTGGCACGTCTAAATCCGCAATCGGGAGAGGTCGAAAATCTAGAGATTCTCTTTTTTTCAAAACGGTTGGAGGAGGAAAATTCTTGGCAATTACCTGTGAATGTTGCGATGAAGTTGATAGGATAAGTTGTTGAAGTCTTCACAGAAAATGACTTACTTATTCTCTAATGCTAAAACCTTTTTTCAGCTTTTGCGATCGCGCCTAATCCTGCAAAGTATTCGCACAAAGAATCCCCGACGCAGCTACCGCAGGAACACCGATGCCGGGGGTGGTGCTGTCGCCAACGCGGTATAATCCAGTGATGGGGGTGTGGCAACTGGGAAACATCCCTTGTTCGGCGGGAATGGCGGGCCCGTAAGTGCCTTGATAGCGGCGCAAATAACGAGCATGAGTCAGGGGTGTACCGACGAGGTTTAATGCGAGGCGTTGACGCACATCGGGAATGACTTTTTCAACGGCTTGATACAGGGTTTCGGCTTTTTCTTGTTTGCGAGATTTGTAGTTTGCATCTTTCTCCCATCCCTGGTAGGGTTCGAGGGTGTAGGCGTGGATGACATGATGATTGGGGGGTGCGAGGTTTGCGTCCCACACGGAAGGAATGGAAATCATGCAGGTATTTCCGGGGGTGGTGATGGGTTTTTGGCTGTCGTGGATGACAACGTGATGACCTGTGAGATTGTCTAAACCTTCGGCTTTGATGCCGAGATGAAGGTGCATAAAGCTTTCTACGGCGGGGGTTTTGAGGGCTTCTTGGCGATAAGCGGGGGGTAAGTCTTCGGGACTCAGGAGATGGTTGTAGGTGTCCCAAATGGTGGCGTTGGAGATGACGATGGGAGCGTTGAGGATTTCGCCGTTTTTGAGGCGGATTCCGGTAACTTGGTTGGCTTTGACGAGGATTTGCTCGACATGGGCGTTGAGGCGTAGT
>JBKHDX010000105.1:0-15349 GCA_046541115.1 Spirulinaceae cyanobacterium
ATTCCGTAAAATTACCGAAACTGTCTCTTATGAAACCCGAAGATATTCAACAGTTAGACCAACAAATTCAAACTTTGCTTGATAATGCGCCAGAAAAAGGAAATATGGGGGCTATTCTTAAAGAAGCCGTCGTTCCAACCCTTAAAGCCTTTGCTTTGCAGATGCAGCATCTCGAATATTACATATTACAAAGTTCTGATGGGGGTTGGGTGTTAACCACTTTAAGAAATCGCCAACATCCGCAAATGGAAAAAAGTGTAATTTATGCTTTTTCGACTCACAAAGATGCTTTAGAGTTTAGCCGCACTGCCACAGCCAAGATGATCCCAATGCCGATCGCGATCGCACAAATCCTGTTTCAATTGTTTGCTCTCGATCGGGTTGATAGTCTTGTTTTTTTAGAAACCCCAGGCGATCGCGTTAACGGGACTGAAGTTCATCGCGACAATTTACAAAAATTAGTTCAACAAAACTTACAAGAATTTAAAAAACGCTCGAATTTACCCCCAGATATTGCTTAAAATTTTGTGATATTTTTATGCCTTACTTTTCCAAATTTTTGGCGGCTTCGATCGCAACTCGAATCGCACGATCGATGGCGATTTCCTTGGATTCGGGTCTGATATTTTCCCTTTGAGTCCGTTGAGCAATAACGCCACAAATACAAACTGCTTTAAAACCATAAACTCCAGCCATTTTGAGCAGAGTTCCGGCTTCCATTTCGTAATTCAGTAAATTTAACTGTTGGTATTCTTCCGTAATTCCACGCAAATGCCGTTGCAAATAAGTATTTCCCGAAGTATTGCAGCGGCCTTGTCCTTCATAAAACGTATCTACCGAAGCCGTTAAACCCAGATGATAAGGAATATTAAGCGATCGCGCCGCCTCAACCATGGCCACCGTCCAAAAAGGATCGGCCACCGCCGGGTATTCCACTGGAGCTACATCTAACGCCGCTCCCTGACGGCACAGCGCCCCTTGGGTAATAATGACAGTCCCTACCTCAATCTGGGGCTGAATCGCGCCACAGGTGCCAATACGGACGATCTGTTGTATCCCGGCTTGGATTAACTCATTCACCACAATACTCATCGAGGGTGCGCCCATGCCACTGGTACTGGACAACACCGGAACGCGATCGCCCAAATACCCTAGATATGTCACTAAACCACGATTTTTCGCCAAACAATAAGGGTTTTGCAGATAGTTTTGAGCAATCAACTCAGCGCGATCTGGGTCTCCTGACAAAAACGCCAAACGGGGGGACAAATTCCCCAAAGCTGCCGTCTCAAAACCCAAATGATACAACACGCGATCGCCCCTCCTCTCTGACTTCAAAAATTAAGGAATCATCTCATCTACTGCACATTAAGTATAAATTGTCAAATGGACGGCAAAAAAACTGACACATTCCCCATTTTCAGCCTTACTCCTCTCCGTAACAATGTTAAGGATAGTAAACGTGCCTTTGACTGCCCCAAAAGCTTGAAACAATCAGACAGAACTTAGAAAATCTTTACAAATGAAGTTGCTGTGGTACTATCTGGATGGTTTAAAGGGACTGGAGAGGGTTCATCGCATTGGTCGCTTTTTATGTGGTAGAGGAGTCTACAGGAGTGCAATATAGATAGAATGTCGCAAGCACACCAAAACAGTTCAAACCCCAGAAAACAACCGCAGCCGATTCGAGTTGGCGTGATTGGTGTTGGGAGTATGGGACAGCATCACACTCGCATATTGAGTTTACTCAAAGATGTAGAGTTAGTCGGTGTTTCGGATATCAATGTCGAACGAGGCTTAGATACAGCCAGTAAATATCGCGCTCGTTTCTTTGAAAATTACCTGGATTTATTACCGCACATTGATGCGGCTTGTATCGCGGTTCCCACCCGTTTGCACCACCGGGTCGGCTTAGATTGTTTACAAGCAGGAATACACGCTTTAATTGAAAAACCGATCGCAGCGAGTATTTCCGAAGCCGAGTCTTTAGTCAACGCCGCAGCAGAACACAACTGTATTCTACAGGTGGGACATATCGAGCGCTTTAATCCAGCGTTTCAAGAATTGAGCAAAGTTTTAAAAACCGAAAAACTATTAGCCCTCGAAGCCCATCGCATGAGTCCTTATTCTCATCGAGCCAATGATGTCTCGGTGGTTTTGGATTTGATGATCCACGATATCGACTTGTTACTCGACTTAGTACCTGCTCCGGTGGTGAAGTTAACCGCAAGTGGTAACAACTGTTCGGGATCGGGGGGTTATTTAGATTATGTCACGGCAACTTTAGGCTTTGCCAACGGGACGATCGCGACTTTAACCGCGAGTAAAGTCACCCATCGCAAAATTCGCCGCATTGTCGCTCATTGTCAAAATTCCATGACAGAAGCCGATTTTCTCAACAACGAAATTTTGATTCATCGGCAAACCACCGCTAACTGCATGACTGATTACGGTCAAGTGCTATATCGTCAAGACGGCTTGATCGAGAAGGTATACACTAGCAATATTGAACCCCTACGGGCAGAATTAGAACATTTTGTCAATTGTGTCCGAGGCGGCAATCAGCCTTCAGTGGGCGGCGAACAAGCCCTCAAAGCCTTGCGTTTAGCCAGTTCGATCGAGCAAATGTCTTTAGACGAGCAGGTGTGGCAACCCCGTTCTCATTCGGCACTTAATTCACCGTCTTTGACAGTTTCTCCTTAGTTTCTATTTCTGATGCTGTTGAGTCACCCGGTTTTTGAGTAACGGGTAACGGGTCACTGTCTATCCAACTGCCCACTCTCGTAAATGCTGACTCACCAAAGCATTACCCTGGGGGCTGAGGTGAATGCGATCGCGAAATAAAATTTCAGGGTTAGCCTGGCTTTGAAACAAAGGCAGAAAATCAATGAAATCGAGAGCATGGCTTTCGACAAACTGTTGTAACCGTTGGCGGGCCTTCTGTTCATAGTCACGACTGCGATCGCGCACTTCTCGCTTTAGGGGCGTTAAGGCTAAGAGAAAATCAGCATTGTGACGTTGGGCGATTTGTTGCATCTGGGCGATCGCGTCGAGATTTTTCCCCACGCGATCGCCTTTTTCTTGCGAGATGGCTGTTAATTCCGGAATTTCCAGAGGCGGCAAAAAATAGCGCTGTACCGCTTCAATCAGGGCTAAAGGCGGTTTATGGTCGGGGTAGTTGCGATCGCGTCCTACAGGTAGCGCTGAAGGCTGCGTACCGAATAAATCATCGGTATTGATCAGCACAATAATGCGATCGGCCTCGAACGTACCAAAGCGCTGAAGATAAGCCAACTCATTGCGAGGATTCCAAGAATTAGCCGAAGCATTTAAAATTTCCACCGTCGCGTCTGAATCTTCAGGCTGCATCAACGCCGAAATCGTTTCGTTTTGATCGGTCCACCATCCCCCATTAGCCACCGAATCCCCCAACAACAAAATCCGTAAGCCCTCAGCAGAAGCGCGATCGCGTAAAGGCTCGCTTCGCATCGAATATTCATTAATCCGAATCCGTTTGCGCCAGCGATGGACGTTTTGGTGGGGAGCGAGATAATAGCCAATATCAGGATCGGCAATATACAGCAACGGGTTTCCCAACCCCACAATCGAGCGCAATCCCATCTCCGCGATCGCCCCTAATCCTAGCATTCCCGTCAAGATAGCCCAGCCCAGTTGCATAAATTCAGTTTTCTCCTTACTCTAGCCCCTTTGATTTAAGGTTAAATTCATAGACGTACACTGCCAAGGCTCGTTACCCTAGAACAGTAGTATTTTATTATTTTCAGTTTCTTCTCAAACCCAAGGAATAATGGCTTATGTCAGACCTCAATCGCGGCATCATGAAGTTCAAAAATGCCGATAAACCCGTTATCGTGGTGACTTCGGCAATTTTAGTTTTAGGTAGCATCGTGGCGTTGATTGGTTGGGCGCTACAAACAGCGTATATTCTCAACTGAATCTCAACACCATCATTTGAGTCCTCGGCGATCGCGTCTCCTTCGAGTTTCATTGAGGCGCGATCGCCCTTTAACAAATCTCTCATTTTCTTGGGTTTTTCCCTATCCCCCGGTGATTTTGCAACCTTTAGCTGTTTCTGACCTTGCCGTTTCTACCGTTCGTCCCCTCCTTGGCTCGGTATGGCTCGATCTCGCGATCGCCCTATTGATGTTGTTGTTATCCGCTTGCTTTTCAGGTTCAGAAACAGCGATTACAGCAATGGATGACCTGAAACTACGCGGCTTGATCAAACAACAAGGCGATCCGGACGGCATTTTTCGCCTAGTTTTGCAAAACCGCACCCGCTTTATTACCACCTTGTTACTCGGTAATAACATTGTTAATATCTTTTTGACGGTGTTGACCAGTAACTTATTTTCATTCTGGTTTGGCAAAGCTGGCTTAGGTTTAGCCACTGCCGTTGTCACCCTCGTAGTTTTAATTTGCGGCGAAATTACCCCCAAATCCCTAGCGATTATTCATGTTTTTCCCATTTTTAAGCTGGTGGTTCGTCCGATTTTTGGGCTGTCGCAAATTTTGGCGAGTTTAAAGATTATCCAGGCAATTGAAACCATTACCCACAAAGCCATTCGGCTTTTTCAAGACCAACAAAGCCCCACATCACCGCCAAGTGCCACCCTCAGCGATCTCGAACTCATGTTAGAGATATTAAGCGGCAAAGGCACCTTAGACCTCCACAAACAGCAACTCCTCAACCGCGCCCTGACCCTCGATCGCTTGGTGGCAAAAGATGTGGTCAAACCCCGGATTGCCATGCAAACCATCTCCCAAGATGCCGATTTACACCAATTGATTGAGATTTGTCTCAAAACCGGTTATTCGCGCATCCCCGTCCAAGAAGAATCGAAAGATCGCATTGTCGGCATTGTGCATCTCAAGCAAGCTTTACGGCAACTGCATCAAACACCACCGACTTATGGCAACCCCATCTTCGTCACCGAAGTCATGCACCCGCCGTTTTATGTCCCAGAAACCAAGCAAGTTGCCAGTCTCCTCAAAGAAATGCTCCAACAGCGCCTGCACCTCGCCATCGTCGTCGATGAATACGGTGGCACCGTGGGCTTAATCACCCTAGAAGATATCCTCGAAGAATTAGTTGGGGAGATTTACGACGAAAGCGATGCTCCCCAGTCTACGGTCAATCTTCCCCCCGTTTAAAAAAACTTGAGTTAGAGGTTTGCATTTTTCTTAAAGTGTTGCTAAGATTATAAATCGTGGGATTCAAAGGGTCGATGCCCGAGTGGTTAATGGGGGCGGACTGTAAATCCGCTGGCTATGCCTACGCTGGTTCAAATCCAGCTCGGCCCACCACCCACCCTTCGCCCGTGTAGCTCAGTGGTAGAGCACACCCTTGGTAAGGGTGAGGCCACGAGTTCAATCCTCGTCACGGGCTTTGATGAGAAGATATAAAGACAACTGCCTGAGCTAATTAGCCAGGCAGTTTTTTGATGGAGATAGAAAAAACGGGTGCGGCAGGACTCGAACCTGCGGCTCGCTGCTTAGAAGGCAGCTACTCTATCCACCTGAGTTACGCACCCAATTATTGCCTTTGGCTAACCTTGAGGCATTGTATACGCACAGCGTATCTTCGTGCAATGGTTCCTCATTAACAATTCCCCACCATCTAAGGTACGGAGATTACTCGTTTTATGGGGAGAGTCTAGCGGCCACACCCCCTATCAACCCCCATTTCTTGACCGTCTGCAAGGGCGGAACTTCGCTCGCTCAGTTTAGCATAAAGCTGTCCTAGAAGCAGGTGTGGGAGGGCGAGGAAACTTCACCCAGTCCCATTGACATTGACATAAGAGAAAACGGGGCTTTAGACCCAATTTCTCCGTCATAGAGTTTAGGCTTTTGGGCAGACAGCGACCGGAAGATCGCGGTAAACTATAATGCAATCCTTTGTAATAGCATGACAAGGGCGCGATCGCGGACAACAACTTCTCATCCTTCAAGGCGAGACAAGGCGTTGACTCTAGCACTGTCGCTCGGTCTCGAACCGACTTTTCTTTAACAACTTTTCTTTACCATATTTTAGCCTCTGCAACCCTGTCAGGAGTAGATGTATCCCAATTATGCTTATTTTAAAAAGACAGGACGTTGAAATATCGAGTATTCAGCATCCCAAGCGCGAGCAAAAAATTCCAATTTTGAAATATCAGGATCAAAGCTTTCGCTTGATTAATGTGTTTGCTCAAGATCAAGCCGAAGAAGCCAAAAACTTCTGGCGCGAACTCACCGACAACCAAGGCAAGTTTTGTATTTTACTCGAAGAACCCAACCGTCACAGTGTTTGGGGAAGAATCCGCCTCGACCAAATCGGGATCAAAGAAGCAGATTTAGAAAACGACCTCAATATCACTCCTTTAGCCCAGGCCGGTTTGCTGTTGTTACAAACTGTGTATATTGATGTCGAAGATTTGTTGGGCAATCGACAAGCCAAGCAGTTTCAAAAAGACATCGGTCAGGTGTTGAGTGATTGGAAGTTCCCCGAAGTGGAAAAACCCGAAGCAATTGGTCGCTTGTTGTTACAAGTAGACCCGTTAGATTTATCTCAAATTCCCCCTTGGGAAGAACATCATGTGATTACCTTACTCCAAGAGTTGTATCGTTTGGGGAAAGATTATTTCGGGAATACTACCTTCGCTGAAGAAGTCGAAGATATTTTACAAGATCAGCCAGCTCAGGAGCGAAAACAGTTTTTGAGTTGGCTGCAACAATCTCCTCTCGGCAAACAATGGCAATAAGCAGTCAGGAGCCGGGGTGAATGCTGCATTTCGTTAAGATCGAAGCGCATTTTATTAAAGACCCCCAAAGGAGACGATAGACTACTAAGTAAAATTGTTCGCGATCGCCAGCAATTGAAAAGGGCTTTTTGATTGTCCTTGTTGATGGTATTGCTGGATATTACATTTAATGATGGCTTTAACTTTTTAATTTTGTTGTGGTTGAATCCCAAAAAAGTCTTATGAGCAATGCTGTAGAAAAAACATCAGACACCGAGTCTTGGCTTCGGGGTCGTACTGTTATTTATTTAGGCGTGGCCTGGGGGGTTTTATCACTGGGTTTATTTTTATTTGGCGCTTTTTCCCCCGAAAGCGAAGAATCCCTTTGGTATCTCGTCAGCACATACATCGCTGAATTATTGCCATTTTTGGCGGCGGTAGCTTTGTGTTATCGCAATTGGCAAAGTCCGAAAATTGCCAGCGGCCGCAATGTTTGGTTGTTGTTGGGGTTGGGAACCCTGGCTTATTTCTTGGCCGATTTGTTATTTGGCGTTTGGGAAGTGTATTGGGGCCTCGACCCAGAAATTTCCCCGGCGGATTTCTTTTTTACGGCCTTTTATTTATGTTTGGGGGCGGGGATGCTGCTGGCCGTGTTTTCCCGTCGCTTGAATTTAGAAAAGTCGCAGTGGGCTATCCTCAGCGCGATCGCGGTGCTAGGAATTAGTTTGGCGTTGTGGTTATCTTTTGCCGAACCTGCCGTTTCCACCGAAGTTCCCAACGCCGCGATCGCTACTGAAAAACCCGTCGAAGCCCCTCCTTCAAAGGATGTGGGCTTGATGATTCCTTTGTCCGCCGCCCCAACCCTGGGAGATGAAGATATCAGCAAAATTCCGCAATGGGTCATTAATTTACAGGATTATTTACTGCAATTTGCCGGCCCCGTTAACGTTTTTTACATTATTTGTGATGTCGGTTTACTAATTATTTCTGTTATGCTGTTACTTGCCTTTTGGGGCGGTGCTTTTTCCCTATCCTGGCGTATGATTGCCGCAGCAGCCCTCGCAAGATATCTGGCCGATATGTGGTTCAAGTATGCAGCTACATTACCGACAGATTATGTGAGTGGTGGCTTTTTAGAAGTATTTTTTGTCTTTAGCGGCATTCTGTTTGCGATCGGGGCTGCCCTAGAATATGACGTGTCTAGTCGCCCCCGGCAACGGCGCAGACGGACAAGCAAGAAAACGGAAGTCGCATGAGTCCCAGAAAATTAACTGAGTCAGATAAACAGGAAATTCTCGAATTATATCGCTTACCCCAAGAAACCACATCCACCTTGGCCGAGCGATATGAAGTGAGTAGTTCTACAATTAGTCGCTTTCTCAAAAGCCAACTGCCCGAATCGGAGTATGAAGAACTGATCCAACAAAAACGTCTAAGTCGGACTCCTACAGGGGCAGCTCAGGTTTTGACTGAGTATGCTAAAAAATCCCAAGACAGTCCAACTTTGCCATCAACCCCCAAACCATCTAAAGTTCGTTCGGAGAAGGTGACGCAATCGGCAGAAGAAGACCCAGAAATTCAAGAAGTCAAGTCTTCTAATGGCAGCAAGGGATCGCCCAAAGCCAAACCTGCCCCAGAGGAAACCCCAGTTCCTGTGATGCGATCGGGTACGCCGAAACCCCGCTTGGTGGAGAAGGAAGTCGAAGAACCCGAAGAACCCGACGAAGCCGAAAACGACGTTCAGGTTTTGCAAGAAATATTGGGCGAAGATGTGGATGACTTTGACGACGAAGACGACGAATTTGACGAAGAAGATGATTGGGATGAGGACGAAGACGAGGATGACGAGGACGACATCGCAGCGCCGATACCGCGATCGCGCCGAGAAGCCCTCCAGGTTCAAGTTTTACCGTTAGAGCGAGCGAGTTTACCGAGAACTTGTTATTTAGTGGTAGACCGAGCCGCCGAGTTAATTACTCGCCCTCTCAGGGATTTCAGCGATTTGGGTCAAATTCCCACCGCCGAAGTGCAGCAGAAAACTTTACCCGTTTTTGACAATCATCGCGTCGCAAGACGTTTTTCTAACCGTTCTCAACGGGTGATCAAAGTGCCTGACGGTCGGATGTTGGACAAAGCTGGAGATTATCTCATCGCGAAAGGGATCACGCGGTTGTTGATCGACGGGCAAGTGTATTCTTTGTCTTGAGAGGAGCGATCGCCATCGTAAATTAAAAAAGCATCACAAGAATATCCGATTTTTGTGATGCTTTTTTAATGAAAATTTAAAGTATTTTAACGAAGCTGAAGATTTCGCCACAAATCGCGATCGCGGAGTTTTACAATAAAATCAGCAACGGCGGACTGTCCAACCCTATTGTTAACTGTTCGGTATTCAACCGATGTAGTTTGCCCAATGGATACATCGTCAGAACGATTCGTCCTTCTGGGCTACTGGCTTCCTCTCAGGCAAAAATTTATTGGAACAATGAACGTAAGAGAACTGCTTAAGCGCTACGAACGAGGCGATCGCGACTTTGGGGGCGTGGATTTAGCTGGGGTCGATCTCCGGGGTAAAACTCTAATTCAAGTTAGTTTTAGAAATGCGAATTTATGCGGTGCAAATTTGAGTCGCGCTTTTTTAACCAAAGCCGATCTCAGTGGCGCAAATTTGAATTGGGCCGATTTAAGTTTTGCTAAATTAAACAATGCCAAATTCGTAGAAACCGACCTCACCAAAGCCAATTTAGAAGGGGCATTCATGGTGAAATCTAAGTTACCGCGAGCGAAATTGACCGGCGCGAAGTTAGCCCATAGCAACTTACGCGGCTCGAATTTGTGGGGCGCAAATTTGTGTGGTGCGATGCTGCGGAAAGTGAATCTGCGAGAAGCTAATTTAAGCGGTGCAAACTTGAGTTGGGCCAACTTATATGAAAGCCGTTTGAGTGCTGCTCATTTGTATGGTGCAACTTTGAATGGCGCGAATTTGAGTCAAGCGTTTTTGCGAGACGTAGATTTGAGTGGCTTCGATCTCGAAGGTTTAGATTTAAGCGGAGCCAGACTCAACTATGCGAATTTAGAAGGGGCAAGTTTAGAAAGAGCTAACTTGCAAGGCGCTCATTTGCGTCATGTCAATTTACGTCAAGCTAATCTCACCGGAGCTAATTTAACCGATGCCCTATTAGAAGAAGCCGATCTCACCGCCACACTCCTCGAACAAGTCGATCTCAACTGCGTAAAGTTAGGTAAGATTGCTCCAAGAAATGCCGAAGAACAAGAGCCTTCGATGTGGTCGGATCGTTTTTTGGCTTACGGTTGAAATTCACTTGCGCTAAGAAATGATGGACAGTTACGGCGTTGTTTTCGTTACAGTGGCTTCTGAGTCAGAAGGAGACGCGATCGCTCAGGGTTTGTTAGAGGCGAAGTTAGCCGCTTGTATTAGCATGACCCAGATTAAGTCCATGTATCGTTGGCAAGGCAAAATTGAGAACGATACAGAATGGCAGTTAATGATTAAAACGGATTTGAGTCAATTCGCGGCACTCGAAGCCAAAATCAAAGAAATGCATAGTTATGATGTGCCAGAAATTATTGCTTTGCCGATTATGGCAGGTTCAGAAAGCTATTTAAGCTGGATTAGCGAGAATGTTGGTTATTAAATGGTCATCGAGGCGTTTGGCAAGGGCGATAATATCGGAACGACGAGGGAGGGTGTCGAGCCAGGTTTGGGGGATGGCTTCTAGGCCGTAGTAAATCCCGGCCAACCCCCCAGTAACGGCTCCTGTGGTGTCTGTATCGTCGCCAAGGTTAACTGCTTTGAGGACGGCTTCTGAGTAGGTGTTGGTGTTGAGTAAGCACCAGAGAGAGGCTTCTAGGGTATGGATAACATAGCCACTCGATTGAATTTGCTCTGGGGGAAGGGAAGCCAGGCTGTTATTTAGTATTCTTTGAAAGTAATGTTTTTCGAGGCTGTAGGGCGGTTGGCTGTAGAAAGTATCAATAAACTGGCACGTTTGACCATAAGCATCTGGGAGGGAGACACCTTGCAAAAGCTTCACAGCTAGGATGATGTAGAAACCACAAGCCAGTTGCGATCGCGGGTGAGCGTGAGTCAGACAAGAAACCTGATGAGTGAGTTGCAACAATTCCTCAAGACTCAACTTTTGCCAGCAATAAGCCAAGGGTAAGATTCGCATCAAGGAGCCATTACCGTTGCTGCGTTCCCCAGTTTCTCCGGCTTGAGTCGGTTCTACGCCGCTCTGGAGACGCTGAATCGCGATCGCGGTGGTTCTGCCGATATCAAAGCATTCACCGTGAGGAGTCCAGTAGCCGTCTTGATACCAAGCACAAAATTTAGTCGCGAGTTGATTAAACCATTCAGTGTTGTTAGGTTGCCATTGGCATAACGCTTCGGCTAAACAAAAGGTAAGAGAACTGTCATCCGACCAAGTTCCGGGGGGTTGATTGTAAGTGCCGTAACCCTGCATGGTGGTGACAGGCGATCGCGTTCGTTGCGATCTCGAGGTAAACTCAACAGGAACCCCCAAAGCATCAGCCACACTCAAACCGATTAAGCCTGAGATAATCGGGGAATACTGGGAATATTGCGATCGCGAAAAATGATTCATGAAGTATCCTTTTCAAGTATCTGAACGTTGGATGGCAGCGATTTTTTTAACCGGACAGGTATTGGTTCGTTTATTCAAAGGTCGCCTCTATCGCCATAAAATCCTCGAACACATGGTTACCGCCGGGCCGGGGGCATTGTTACCCGTTTTGTTGGTTACCGGGGCTTCCGGCATGATTTTTACGCTGCAAATGGGACGCTACTTGAGCGAATATAATGCCTTAAATGCTTTGGGGGGAGCTTTTGGCGAGGCGTTTTGCCGAGAACTCGCCCCCATCTTAACGGCGTGTGTGGTGGCCGGACAAGTCGGATCGGCGTTTGCTGCCGAAATTGGGGCGATGCGGGTTACCGAGCAAATCGACGCTTTGCAGATGTTACGCACCGATCCGATTAATTATCTGGTGATTCCCCGTACCATTGCTTGTTGTTTGATGGTTCCCATGTTGACGATTTTTGCCCTGACGGTAGGATTGGGGGCAGGAACCGCGATCGCAGTTCAGTTATATCAAGTGAGTGCTGGCGCATTCCTCGACTCGGTACAGGCGTTTTTGTCCCCTGGGGATGTGGTCGCAACTTTATTTAAGGCATTCATATTTGGGGCGATTGATGCCTTGGTGGGTTGTAGTTGGGGCTTAACGACGCGAGGCGGTGCCAAAGAAGTGGGACAATCAGCGACCACTGCGGTTGTCACCGCCTGGATTTTGATTTTTGCGTCGGATTTGATCCTGTCTTTGCTGTTGTACGGCAGACCCCTGTGAAATTTCCGGTTTACTGGGTATCGTCGTTGTCTTGATAGCGGGTAATGTCATCTTCGCCCAAGTATTCGCCGTTTTGCACTTCAATCATGACTAAGGGAATCACGCCGGGATTTTCAACGCGATGGCGAGTGTTGAGGGGAACGTAAGTGGATTGTTTTTGCATTAAGACTTTTTCTTGACCGTCACAAATCACGCGGGCTGTCCCAGAAACCACAATCCAGTGTTCGCTGCGATGATAGTGCATTTGCGTACTGATGTGATGGCCGGGTTTGACTTCAATGCGGTTAATGCGATAGCGTTCCCCTTTTTCTAATACCGTCACAGTTCCCCAGGGTCGAGTATCTGTTGTTCCGGGGTTGAGTTGTTTGGCTTGGGTTTCTGGCGTTGCTTCTGGGGCGCTTTCTGCCTGGGTTTCGTTGGTTTTGGCTTCACTCACAAGATCGCTCATGGCTTTTTAATGGGTGTGGGTTACAGTGTATCTGCTTTCTCTAGGATAGACGGCAACTTTAGGGCGATCGCAATTTCTGACCAATTCATCATTTTGCCCGTTTTGGGGATCGGCAGGTATGCGATAATTGCCACGGTTGGCTTGTCGTCAATGGGCAATGAGGGTGTTGGGGTCATCGCGATCGCGCGATCGCATCTTAACTAACTTCCTTGAGGTTTGACCATTTCTAGGAGTTTCCTCATCGACGCAAGGGCGGTAAGCTAGATATACTAACTAAAAATCTTAACATTTACGAATTCATTAAAGAAAGAATTGCTAAAATATTAGATTGCAAAACAATTTTCTGAATGTTTCTAAACTATTAGGTATTACTTATTATGCGTTTTTCTCAGAATCGGCTTTCTGTCTTTGTAGACGGAAACAATATGTTTTATGCACAACAAAAAAATGGCTGGTTTTTCGATCCCAGGCGCGTTATTGAATATTTTAAAACCGAACCTAATATTATTTTAGTTAATGCTTTTTGGTATACCGGCTTGAAAGACCCCCAAGACCAAAGAGGATTTCGGGATGCTCTTATTAGTTTAGGGTATACCGTTCGCACTAAAATTTTAAAAGAATATTATGATGATAGCTCCGGTCGTTATTCCCAAAAAGCGAATTTAGATATAGAAATTGTCGTTGATATGTTTAATACTTGCGATCAATACGACCGCGTTGTTTTATTTAGTGGTGATGGTGACTTTGAAAGAGCCATCGAATTATTAAGATCTAAAAATACTCATATTACCGTTGTTTCTACAGAAGGGATGATTGCGAGGGAACTCCGCAATGCGACCGATCGCTATATTGATTTAAACGAAATTCGCGACAAAATTGAAAAAGTTGATTATTAATTCTTAAATTTATTGTTCTGCAAAAAAAGGAAGGGAAAAACTTTTTGCAGTTTCTCAATATAAAAGTGAATCATACTCCTTGGTGCGATCGCCCTTTTCTCCCCTTCCTAACTCTTAAGAAGCGATCGCAAATTCTGACCCAATTGAGATGAAATCAAGTAAAATCAATTAGAATAGATTTTCTAGTTTTTTGTGACCTTCAGAAAGGAACTATGAGCATCCAACCCGACCGCATTATTATCTTTGATACAACCCTCCGGGATGGCGAACAATCCCCCGGTGCGACCCTAAATGTTGAAGAAAAGTTACTAATTGCGCGGTCTCTAGCCAAACTAGGGGTGGATGTCATAGAAGCGGGATTTCCCTTTGCCAGTCCTGGGGATTTTGAAGCCGTCCAGAAAATTGCTGACACCGTGGGAACTGAAGACGGGCCGACAATTTGCGGTTTGGCCCGCGCTCGCAAAGACGACATCAAACGGGCCGGAGAAGCCCTCAAACCCGCCGCCAAAGGTCGCATTCACACCTTTATTGCCACTTCCGACATTCACCTGAAATACAAACTGCGGAAAAGTCGGCAAGAGGTCTTAGGGACAATTCCCGAAATGGTGGGCTATGCGAAAACCTTCGTCGATGATGTGGAATTTTCCCCCGAAGACGCAGGCCGCAGCGACCCGGAATTTTTGTATCAAGTTTTAGAAACCGCGATCGCATCCGGGGCTACAACTGTTAATATTCCCGATACCGTGGGCTACTTAACCCCAAGCGAATTTGGACAGTTGATTCGCGGTATTAAAGAAAACGTCCCCAACATCGACCAAGCGATTATTTCCGTCCACGGTCACAATGACCTCGGTTTAGCTGTAGCCAACTTCCTCGAAGCGGTGAAAAACGGGGCCCGTCAACTCGAATGTACCATTAACGGTATTGGCGAACGCGCCGGAAACGCCGCCTTAGAAGAATTGGTGATGGCGTTGTATGTGCGCCGTCAATACTACAACCCCTTCCTCGGTCGTCCTCCAGAATCGGAAGTCCCCCTTACCAATATCGACACCAAGCAGATTTACAAAACCTCCCGCTTGGTCTCTAACCTGACGGGGATGACGGTACAGCCCAATAAAGCCATTGTCGGGGCAAATGCCTTTGCTCACGAATCGGGGATTCACCAAGACGGCGTGTTAAAAAACAAGCTGACTTATGAAATCATGGATGCTGAGTCCATTGGTTTGAATGAAAATCAGATTGTTTTGGGCAAACATTCGGGCCGTCACGCCTTCAGCAAACGCTTACAGGAATTGGGCTACAACCTCTCTGATACGGAACTCAACCGGGCTTTCTTGGTGTTTAAAGATGTTGCCGATAAAAAGAAAACAATCACCGATTGGGATTTAGAAGCCATTGTCGGAGACGAAACCCAACAACCGCCCGAACTGTTCCGCTTAGAATATGTACAGGTGTCTTGTGGCGATCGCGCTCAACCGACAGCGACTGTTACGATTCGCACTCCCGAAGGCCGGGAACTCACCGATGCAGCCATTGGGACAGGACCGGTCGATGCCGTCTACAAAGCCATTAACCGCGTCGTCAACGTCTCCAATCAGTTAAGCGAATTTTCGGTTAAATCCGTCACCGAAGGCATTGACGCGATGGGAGAAGTGACGATCCGCTTGCGTCACGATGGTCGCACCTACTCCGGTCATGCAGCGGATACTGATATTATTGTCGCTTCCGCGCGGGCTTATATCAACGCCCTCAACCGCTTGTATGATGCTTTAGAAAAGCAAGCCCAAGGTCAACCCAGTCAGCCGATGGCCGGGGTGTAGTTCAGTCTGAATCATAAATAAATGAAAAGAGGGGCGCGATCGCGTTCCTCTTTTTTTTTA
>JBKHDX010000106.1:0-15335 GCA_046541115.1 Spirulinaceae cyanobacterium
CATCGAAGAACATCAACCGACTGAAAGCTAAAGGTATCGCGCAATAGGACATTGTTATAGTAGGGTGGGCGATGCCAGCCGGAGTTAAGGTGACGAATCTGGAAACGAAAAACCCTTGTTTAAGGCGATCTTAAGAGATATTTTCTCCCCCTCTCCCCAAGTTGAGAGAGGGGGTAGGGGGGTGAGGGCGACTCCAAACCACTCAATCTCGTTGCCCACCTTGACTCCGGCTGGGTATGAAACCCCCATCGTCGTACAAAGGACTAAAGATCAAGGACAAAAGACTAATTAAAAAAGGGTGTTCCAGTTAGGAACACCCTTTTTAATCACACAATTAAATTAAGTTTCAAAGGATAAAAATATCAAATGATTTTTGCTCAAAATAGCTTTTCGCTGCGATCTAGCTCATAGCAGCATTACTGCGGTCATAGCTCACGCGGAAGCCAGAATTAGATTTACCTTGAATATGGCTGAGATATTGAGCCGAATTTACGTCTAAACCGACTTCGGTTGCCGCACGATTGAGCATGGTGGCTTGACGGTTTCTGACAGAACGATTGTGACGCATCATTAAAGCACGAGCTTGATTAGAAGTAGACATAATAAAAATTTCTCCGATTGTTTTAAAGGTGTTTCTTTTCCTTACACTTTTCACTTTAACAGGTATTTCTGTAACATTGGCTACAAAATTGCTAAAGTTTACAAAACTTAATATATTTTTTATCGTTGGCTTTACAGTTATCAGCATCTAAGGGGCAGTCGGCAATCGGCAATCGGCAATCGGGGGGAGTGGGGATGCAAGCCCCTCCAAAGGGAGTCAGAAACTTATTCCCTAGAAGGTAGACTCAAAAAAAGGCTAAACCCTTTACTAGATGAGCATTACAGGCTCAAAAAGTGGATTTAAGTTTCTGGAGAGTCTTTTGGGGAGTGGGCAGTGGGGGAGGAAATGACCAATGACCAGTTACCAATTGAGGGATTTGGGCGAATAACCAATAACCAACAACCAAAGCTAAGATTGTCCACAAAGACGTAAGGAGAACAGTATGAGTCAATTTATTCCCGCGATTTTAGCCGGAGGCAAAGGAGAACGGTTTTGGCCCCTGAGTCGCCGTCAACGCCCGAAACAGTTCCTCAGCCTTGATGGCAGCGGTCGCAGCTTGCTACAGTCCACGGCTGACCGTTTATTGGGGTTAGCAGGCGGTTGGGATAAGCTGTGGGTAGTGACTTCGGCTTTGATTGCGGATGGGGTACGCGAACAATTGCCGGAGTTGCCAGAGGAGAATTTGCTGGTTGAACCCCAAGGGCGAGATACTGCCCCGGCAGTGACTTGGGCTACCCTAGAAATGGCGAAACGTCACGGAGAAGACGCGATCGCGGGGTTTTTCCCGGCAGATCATTGGATTGGCGATCGCAAAGCTTATGAAGCCACCCTCAACGCTGCGATATCTCTGGCAAAAACCGAAGACGCGATCGTGACTTTAGGCATTCAACCGGGTTTTGCGTCTACGGGATACGGCTACATCGAACAAGGTGAAGCCATCGGGAAATATGGCGATTTGCAAGCTTATCAAGTCAACCGCTTTACCGAAAAACCCGACCGCGAAACGGCGACTCAATTTCTGCAAACGGGTCGTTATAGTTGGAATAGCGGAATGTTTATCTTTAGGACGCAAACCGCTTTGGCTGAACTGCAAACCCACGCCCCGCAAATTTTGCAACTGCTGCAAACCAAAGGCAAAGATGCTTACAGCGAGCTTGAGAAGAAAAGCATTGATTACGCCTTGATGGAAAAAACCCAAAAAGCCTATGTGATTCCGGCTAACTTTGGTTGGGACGATCTAGGGGATTGGAATGCGATTGAAAGGTTAATGAAGGGCGATCGCGATAATGTAGAACTAGCAACCCACATCAACAAAGACACCAAAGGCTCGATTCTTTATGCCAGTAATAAAGACGAAGTCATCGTCACGATCGGCATGGAAGATACCGTTATTGTCCGCGACGGCAACGTTACCTTAGTGGTTAACAAAAACCGCACTCAAGAAATCAAACAAGTATTAAAATCATTGCAAAATAATCCTAATCTCGAACAGCTTTTGTAGTGATTTGTTGTTGGTTGTTTGTTGTTGGATGAAACAATATCTGTCTCATAATCTAAAAGATGCCGTTTCCCTGAAGGCGATCGCGAGAAAAAATAAAGTCATACTCAAATTAAGCCAGTCTCAATCGCGCTTTTTAAACAAGCAAATTCAAAACGCGATCGCTTCATCAATTACTCAATTAATACTGTCATAAAAACTTAAAAATATCCCAATCATCATGAATATTGAATCAACTATTTCTCCTCAACAAACCTCAATCAAATCTAGCTATAACGTGCTAATAGAATATCTAACCCCAGAACAAGTAAAAGCCAGTATATTAGGCTGGCCGGAATGTCAAGTTGAAGCGAATACAAAAGAGGAAGCATTGCAACAGTTACAGGAAATTGTCACTCAACAACTGCGCGATCGCGAGATTGTTTCCTTGGAAATTGAAGTTCCCACAACCCCACCCGAACATCCCTGGATGCAGTTTGCAGGTCAATTTTTCGATAGCGATCGCGAATATGAAGAATTCATGGCTGATATTAAAGCTTATCGTCAAGAAGCTGATGCCAAAATGGCAGAATATTATCGTCAAATGGAGGCTGAAGAAAAAGCATGAGTTTATATGTTTTTGACACCGATTGTTTGACTCTATTTCAGCATCAACATCCCTCAATTGTTCAACGAGTGACAGCAACCAACCCTCAAGATATAGCAGTTACAATCATTTCTCTTGAAGAACAAATTTATGGCAGACTTAACGCAATCCGCCGAGCCAATTCTCCAGAAAAGTTAGTATCTGCTTATTCCAAACTAAAATATACATGGGGCTTTTTCACAACGATTAATTTACTTGATTTTTCGCCTGAATCTCAGGTTTGCTATGCAGAATTAATTCGTCAGAAAATTCGCATCGGGACACAGGATTTAAGGATTGCTGCGATCGCGCTTTCTGTAGCAGGAATTGTGATTACTCGCAATCAACGGGATTTTGGTAAAGTTCCGGGATTAATTTGGGAAGATTGGACAGTGTAGCGCTTTTCAAGTCAGTGGAGGCATTCATGCGTATTTTTGAGTGAATAGATTAAACTTAAACTATTAGATAACCTAACGCACCCTAAAACCTAAATTCATAACTCATAATTCATAATTTATATAATGCTTTCTTTAACTCAAAATACCTCTCGTCAGCGCGAAATTCTCGAAATTGTCCTGGGTAACGGTTGGGACTATATGCGCGGTCTCTTGGTAGGAAATAAGTCCAACGAACCGCAATTACCCCCTCCCGAAGTCCTACGAAAAATTTTAGTTGAACTCGGGCCCGTTTATGTCAAACTCGGACAGCTTCTTAGCACTCGTCCTGACTTACTCCCACCAAGATATATTACCGCCTTAACTGCCCTCCAAGCCCGCGTCCCGACGATTCCTTGGATTGAGGTCGAAGGGTTGATTCGTCAGCAATTACACAAACCCCTCGAACAAATTTTTGCCACCGTCAACACGATTCCTATTGCAGCGGGGTCAATTGCACAGATTCATCGGGCTACTCTGGCGAATGGTCAAGAAGTGGCTATGAAAGTGCAGCGTCCGGGGATTGAGAAGATTGTCGCCCAAGATGTGGCGTTGATCAAGGGGGTGGCAGAATTAGTAGCGGTGACAGATTTTGGCAAAGAGTATGATATCCTCGCGATCGCGGATGAATTTATTACGGCGCTCAAAGCGGAATTAGACTTTACTAAAGAGGCAGTTTTTACCGAACAATTACGCCTCAATTTGTCTCAAAGTCGTTGGTTTGACCCAGATCATTTAAAGATTCCTGCCATTTATCAAGACTTAACAACTCAAAAACTTTTGGTAATGGAATGGTTGGATGGAGTACCTATTCTTGAAGCTGAAAATCAAGTGAATATAACGGCAAAACGTCGTCAAGAGATAACAACGTTACTGTTTCGGGCCTTTTTTCAGCAAATGTTCCTCGATGGCTTTTTTCATGCTGACCCCCATCCCGGCAATATTTTCTATCTAAAAAATGGCGGTGTTGCTCTGCTTGATTGCGGCATGATTGGGCGTTTAGACCCCCGTACCCAAACCATTTTAGTTGAGATGTTATTGGCGATTGTTGCTCTAGATGCCAAGCGTTGCAGTCAATTAACAATCGAACTTTCTGAGTCTTCTGAAAATGTTAATTTATCGCGTCTTGAAAGCGATTTAGACCGGATGTTGCGGAAATATTACAACGTTAGTTTATCGCAAATTAACTTTAGCGAAGTCTTTTATGAGTTATTACAAGTTTCCCGCAAAAATAAGCTGAGATTGCCGGGAAATTTAGGGCTATATGCCAAGAGTATTGCCAATTTAGAAGGGGTTGCCCGTGGCTTTTATCCTCAGATTAATTTACTAGATGAATTTAAGCCTTTGATGACGGATTTATTCAGTCGTCAGCTACTCGGTGATAACCCCTTACAAACGGCTTTAAAAACGGCTCTCGATCTCAAAGATTTGACCCTCCGCAGTCCCAGACAAATTGAGGTTTTACTCAATCGTTTATCTTCGGAAAGTTTGCAGTGGAATCTGCGGTTAAAAGAACTTGATGGGTTGCGGCGTAGTGTGGATGATTCGGCGAATCGGCTTTCTTTTAGTATTTTAGTGGGTTCGTTGATTATGGGGGCGGCGATTATTTCTACAGGGACTCAAACGGCGCAATTGTCAATTATTGTTGATATTTTGTTTGCGTCAGCGAGTTTGTTAGGGTTGTGGTTGATTTTTAGTATTTTGCGATCGGGTCGTTTAAAGTAAGTTTAATTTTGTTTAATTTTTGTGGATCGAGAACCCCGGTTTCTGTAGTAAACATTCAAATATATTGAGTCAACCAATAAGAAACCGGGGTTCTAGAATAGTTACTATTTCAATCAATATTCAAACATGACTCTTGAACCTACATTAGAAATTCGCGGCAAAACCTTTGCTTGGGGGAAACAAACCTATCTCATGGGAATCTTAAATGTTACCCCGGATAGCTTTAGTGACGGTGGTGATTTTAACAACGAAGAAGCCGCTTTTTTTCAAGCCCAAAACATGATTGAAAGTGGGGCAGATATTATTGATATTGGCGGACAATCGACGCGACCGGGGGCTGTTCAAATCCCCCTAGAAACTGAGTTAAAGCGCGTTATTCCGATTATTGAAAAAATCCGAACCGCAAGCCAAATTCCCATTTCAATTGATACCACTAGGGCAGAAGTGGCCCAAGCCGCGATCGCGTCTGGGGCAGATATTATTAATGATATTTCTGGGGGAACTTATGACTGCGAGATGTTAGCCACCACAGCGCAACTGCAAGTCCCCATTATTCTCATGCACATTCGCGGCACTCCCAAAACCATGCAAACCCTAACCGATTATCAAGATTTAATCGGAGAGATTTATCAGTTTTTTGAGCGTCAAATTCAGAAGTGTCGGGATTTAAAAATTCCGCGATCGCACCTCATTATTGACCCCGGTATCGGCTTTGCCAAAACTGCCGACCAAAACCTGGAAATTCTGCGAAACCTAAGTCAATTCAAAAAGCTCAATGTTCCCATTTTGATGGGAGTATCCCGCAAAAGCTTTATCGGGAAAATTTTAAACCAGGATAACCCGAAAGAGCGAGTGTGGGGGACTGGGGCTGCTTGTTGTGCCGCGATCGCAAATCAAGCCGACATTCTCCGCGTCCACGACATCCCCGAAATGTTTGATGTAACTCGCGTTGCTGATGCAATTTGGCGACAATCTTGAGGCAATTACCAATTACCAATTACCAATTAAGGGATTTTGCCAACAACCAACAACCAATAACCAATAACCAACAACCAATAACCAACAACAAATAACCAACAACCAACAACTACTTATCCGGAAAACGACGTTGGCGTACCTCTGCGGCATAATCTTGAACCGCCGTTGTAATGGTTTCCCGTAAATTCGTGTAAGCCTTCGCAAAAGGGGGTTGTTTGGCCGATAAACCCAGAAAATCTGCCGTCACCAAAACCTGTCCGTCGCAATGAGGCCCTGCACCAATGCCAATCGTCGGAATTTGCAGTTTTTGGGTAATGGTTGCGGCTAAATGACTGGGGATATGTTCGAGGACAATTGCGAATGCTCCTGCCTCTTCTAGAGCGATCGCAGCGTGTAAAATGCGATCGCCCTCATCTGCCGTTTTACCCTGCTGACGATAGCCCAAACGATGCACCGATTGAGGGGTTAAGCCCAGATGACCCATCACCGGAATTCCCGCAGTCGTGAGATGATGTACCGTTTCCACGGCTTGGGGATGACCCCCTTCGAGTTTCACCGCTTGGATTTGGGCTTCCTTGAGAAACCGTCCGGCCGATCGCATCGCCTGAGCCGAACTTTCTTGGTAACTTAAAAAGGGAAGATCGGCAATGGTCAGGGCTTGCTGCACCCCTCTTTGTACGGCTGCGGCATGGTGTATCATCGCATCCAAGGTCACTGGAAGCGTCGTCGGATAGCCTAATGCCACCATGGCCAAAGAATCCCCCACCAACAGCGCATCTACCCCTGCTTCATCTAGGATACTTGCGATCGCATAATCCCAAGCCGTCAACACCACAATCGGCTTTCCTTGTCGCTTCAACTCGATTAATTTTTGCGTGGTTACAGGCATTTTCAGTTATCAGTTATCAGTAATCAGTTATCAGCACCTAAGTGGAACGTTTTTCCGATAATTTACTGGTTTTTTGTTGTTTGTTGTTTCTGGTGCGCGTTCCCTTGCGCCTTCCGGCGACGCGGGGTCGCACCAGTTGTTTGTTGTTTGTTTTTCCTGTATTGCGGGAGGTGTTGTTCCCCAGAAAGATGTCAGAAACTTTGGCTCTTAGGATGGTCTTTCAAAATGGCTCAAAGCTTTTTCTTGAAAGACTTTCAGCGTCAAAAATTGAATTTAAGTTTCACCGAGAGTGTTTGAGGCAGTGGGCAGCTTTTTTCAGTTATCAGTCATCAGTTATCAGTCATCAGTGACCAACAACCAATAACCAATAACCAACAACCAACAACCAACAACCAACAACAAAATCAAAACGTCCGTGGGGGTTCGCTGACAAAAGCAAAATGAGGACGGACGCGACCTGTCGTTAAACTGACCCAAGCCAAACCCTGACTCGTTCCCACCCACAACTTATTCCCGGTATCGGGAGACAGAGAGAGAACGCGACTTGAGGGTAAATCGGGGATTTGACCTAAAACTGCCCCAGTTTCAGCCCGTAACTTCCACAAACCATTCTCTGTCCCGACCCAAACGCTGGTATCTTCAGCAAACTTGACTGAAGTCACGTTACGACCGCGCATTACCGTGACAGAACGCTCAATTGCGCGGGTTTCGGGGTTAATCACCAATAAACTATTGGGCGTTCCCACCCACAGCTTACCATCGGGCCCGGTGGTGAGGGTTTGTACTACATTCCCTGGAATATCGGTAATGCGACCAATCACAAAAGCACTCGCGGTATCCATGCGGGTTAAGCCTTCGAGAGTTCCTACCCATAACTGACCTTCGTCATCTACAGTTAAGGCATTGGCACTTACTCCGGGTAATTCTTGTACCGTGGTCATCAGTAAGCCTTCGTCGGGACTAATTAACGCCAAGCCCCGGTCGGTTCCTACCCAGAGATAGCCTCGTTCGTCGATGAGAAGGGACAAAATGCGATTAGACGGGAGGGAAAAGTTGTAGGCCGTCATTTCGTTGCTGCGGGGGTCTACTCGCACCAAACCTTCAGCAGTTCCGACCCATATCCGTCCGACTTTATCTTGGGCCAGTGCGCCAATGGTATAGTTCGGTAAGCCGACGCGAGCGAGAATGCGGCCCGTGTTGGGGTCAATGCGGGTTAAGCCAATCCACGACCCGACCCACAATGCCCCGGTATAGTCTTCTTGGAGGGCGGGGATACGAAAATCCGTTTGGGGTCGCGATCGCTCCTCTAATTGCCGTTGAGGGGGCAATGGTTCAACGCTGCGTGGCGGTACGTCCCCCGGAAATCTAGGGACAAATGGTTCTGGGGGGGTTTGCGCGATCGCCCCTGCACTCATTGCACCCATCCAAATTGAAGCCCACAACAAACCGATTAATTTTGTCATTTGTCATTTGTTATTTGTTGTTAGTTATTAATTCCATCGTTTTACATTAATAATTATTAATTGTTAATTGTACATTGTTAATTATTTTAAGCGGGTTATGCGTCGCAGTCCCTTACGGGCAATTTCAGAATAACGTTTTTCTCCCGTAAACGTTTGCACCATTGTTGCGACCCCCTTCGAGGATTTAACCCCCAATTGATAACCCACTTTGGGAAAACGATAAAACACCTCTGCCAAGCGTTTAGCCCAAATCATTTCTGACCCCCATTCGGTACTCATTACCTCGGTATATTGCGCTAAGGCATTAATATCTCCAGCTAAAGCGCGATCGATCGCGTCTGCGGCTTTGACCCCGCTAAACATCGAAGGACGAATCCCCTCAGCCGTAAAAGGATCGACCACACAAGCCGCTTCTCCAGCTAAGATAGCATTCTGGGTGTGGAGTTTTTGATTGCCATCCCAAAGATAAATCGGATGACCGCATAAACTACCTTGGGACAAATCCACGTTAAATTGTTGGGTGTAGTCGCTTAAAATGCCCTTAAAATCTTGACGGCGATGATGGCGCAGGGTGGCAATTCCCAAGGAGTAACCGTCAGCTTTAGGAAAGTTCCAGAGATAGCCCTTGGACACCATCCCAAACTCAAAATGAGGTGTATGTAGGGTCGAATTTGGAACGGGTATTTCTGCCTCTAACGCCCCCATTGAGGTCATTTTGCGTTTTTTGAACCCCAACCACTTTGACAGGGAGCCTCGCGCCCCATCTGCGGCAATCAGGTAACGTCCGGTGAGGGGTTCGCCCTCGGTTTTAAGTTGCCAGCAGTCTTGTTGAAATTCAATCCCCGTGACCTTCGTTTGGTCTTGTAATTGTGCGCCTTGAGCCAGGGCTTGTTGTACTAAAAAGTAATCAAATTTTTCCCGTCTTACCATCCAAATGGTACGGTCATCTGTGAGATCGAACTGAACGCGATCGCCCCCCTTCCAAGTAAAAGCATTTTGCTTCACTTTCAGAGAAATTGCTGGCGAAAAGTCAAAATCAAACCATTCTTGCACCACTGGCGCAACACCGCCCCCACAAGGTTTATAGCGGGGCAATTTTGCCCGGTCTACGATCAAAACCGATCGCCCTTTTTTCGCAAGATGATAAGCGGCACTGCCCCCAGCCGGCCCCGCCCCGACAATCACACAGTCAAATCTCATGGGTTGTTGGTCATGGTTTGTTGGTTCTCTTGTTATCAAGGATTCAGGGTCAATTGTCAATTAATTTATCTTAAAGTCGTGAGAAGACCCGCGCCATAAGTGAGGTTGGCGACGGGATGAATCGCGACTCAACAACCCTTTGCCGCCCTACTTGCGACATCCTTTGAAAGTTGCTAAAATTCAAGCGCGAGATTGCTAATTGTCGTTTAAATTCTCACCACAAGCTTTCACGCAAGCGAATAGACGAAAACCAAGTCTAAAGTGCTTGAGAACTCAACATCAAAGACATAACTCGCCATCATAATATTCTAAATTTGCGTGACTATTTTGAGCGTCAGGAAGTGGCGTTTTAGCCTGTGGAGACGATGTAAGACCAAAGCACCGAAACTTTTTCGGGTCGAGGCAATTGTCATTGAAGCAGGAAGCCCACGCCAAAAGTAAAGCGTTGGCGTTGGGTACTTCACTATTAACCAACCAAATAACCCCACCACTGCCAAGGCAGTATGCGGGGTTACTCTTTTTAAAAGCCAGTCATAATTATATGGGGCGACTGGCGGCGTTTATCTCGTTATTTATCTCGACTTATCGAATCTGTCCATACTGTAGAAGTCAATTGTGAGGATTTTGTGAAGCGGCATCCAAAAAATCGAAAAAGTTTTCGCTACTTCGCCAACACCTCACGCCCTAAATAAGACTGCAACGCTTCGGGGACTTTCACCGTCCCGTCGTCTTGTTGATAATTCTCTAAAATCGCCGCCATGGTGCGTCCTACCGCCAAACCAGAGCCATTGAGGGTATGGACAAATTGCGTTCCCTTTTGACCCTTTTCCTTAAAGCGAATATCGGCCCGTCGGGCTTGGAAATCGCCGCAATTCGAGCAACTCGAAATCTCGCGATAGGTCCCCGACGAGGGCAACCACACTTCTACGTCGTAACACTTGTTGGCACTAAAGCCTAAATCGCCGCTACACAACTCAATCACCCGATAAGGTAACTGTAACGCCTCTAAAATGGCCGTGGCATTATCCAGCATTTTTTCGTGTTCATCTGGGGAGGTGTCGGGGTGGACTAACTTCACCATTTCCACTTTATTAAATTGGTGCAAGCGAATTAAACCCCGCGTATCTTTGCCATAACTCCCGGCTTCGCGACGAAAACAAGGGGTATAAGCGCAGTGGTAAATCGGTAACGCTTCTGCCTCTAGAATCTCGGCGCGATAGAAGTTAGTCAGGGGGACTTCGGCGGTGGGGGTGAGCCACAAATCATCCTCGGCACATTTGAAACTCTCCTCGGCAAACTTGGGCAGTTGTCCCGTCCCGGTGAGAGTGTCGGTGTTGACTAAAACAGGGGGGATTACTTCGACATAACCCGCCGCAATCTGTTTGTCCAACATAAAATTAATCAAAGCCCTTTCTAAAGCGGCTCCGACTCCGATTAAGCTGACAAAGCGGCTTTGAGCGACCTTTACCGCCCGCTTAAAGTCGAGAATGCCCAGGGCTTCTCCGATTTCCCAATGGGGCTTAAGATTTTCGCCTTGGGGGATATATTCATCTCCCCAGCGTCGCACCTCCACATTTTCTGCCTCGCTTTTACCCACAGGGGTTGAGTCGCTCGGTAGGTTGGGCAGTTGCAGGAGTAAAGCGTCGATTTCGACTTTGATGCGCTTTTCTTCGTCTAGATTAGAGAGTTTTGTTTTGATTTCATTGCCTTCTGCTTTCAGGGTGGCGATTTCTTCTCCTTTCGGGTCGCTACCACCTTTGATTTTCTGCCCGATGAGTTTACCAATTTCATTCGAGCGAGCTTGGAGTTGATTGCGCTCGGTTTCGGCTTGGCGGAGTTGCTTGTCTAAGTCTGCTAAGGCAGTTAAGTCATATTCGCCTGCACTGCTGCGGCGATTTAGTCGCTCTTGGATATATTCGGGATTTTCGCGGATTTGTTTGATGTCTAACACGGATGAACTAATCGGTTAAGGTCGCTTCAACTCACTCATTATCGCGTAGGTTCGTTCAGATAATGATTAGCCGCGATCGTAACAGTTGTTATCTTCTACATAACAACTGTTATGTTTGAGCCGGGTTAATAAGGCTTTTGACCGCGATAATTACCGGGGGGATTGTAGTTACACACCCAGACCTCGCGATCGCCCGATCGCGCCATGCCGCAACCCACTTCTGTGGTATCATCCCAGACAATCTGGGTATAGTGGCCGCACATTTTACCCGGCGCACAACTGTTGCTGGCGTAATCATAATCTGCTACTTCCGAAGCCCACATCTGTACAACGCGAGACGGACTCATTTGCTGACCCGTGGCACTCGCCAAATTTTCGCCGTAGGGGGAGTTGGTGCGGTGTTCAAACTTGCCCTCGCGAGCCAGCTTTTGGGCCCATTCCTGGGCATAATTCGCCAGTTGGGGCGACCAACGCAAGGGGGATACCCCAACCCCTTGACGGACTTGGTTATGGGCTTGTAGCATTTGCTCGATGCCTGCTTGACTGGCAACATCGTAGGTATTGGTGGCGACTCCGGCTTGTTGGGCTTCGGCTAGGGTACGGATGCGATCGCGCCCGACTCCAGATTCAGTGGTATTATCGTCGAGGTACAACACCCGGAAACGCTCTCCGGTACGACTATCCCAATTCCAGTTGGTTAAGCGGGCTTCTCGCCAAGTATTATTTCGCAACACATAAACGGGTTTCCCATCTAAGGGAATGGAAGGACTCTGGGCCATTTGTATCGGAGGTTGAGTAATATTAGTAAAGTTCGGGGACGCGATCGCCACTGAAGCCAAACCCATCCCCACAGCTAAACCGAAATACATTAAGAATCGTGCCATTTTTCTGATTTTCCTGAAGAACTCGATTTGCGTAACACCGATGCACCCAAGACTCCTAGCGCAACGATGCTTAAAATCCCCGTGGGTTCGGGAACGGCTTGTACGGTAAACTGACGATACGCTAACCCCCCATCACCATCGGAAACCCGCAGGGTCACATCAAATAAACCGGGGTCTGCAAACGACCACTGTCCCGAATTGCCTGTAAAATCATCAAACAAGCCATCGCCGTTAAAATCCCAATCAAAACTGAGTAAATCTTGCACCCCTGGGTCTGTGGCTGTCCCAGAGAAATCAAAAAGCTCGTTGCGTTTGACCACTAAATCATCCGTGAGTTGCGTAATTGTTGGTGCAACATTGAGGACATTGACATTAAACCCACTCCAATCAAAGCCCCCATCGCCATCATTCACCTGTACTCCTAAGCGATAAGCCCCTTCATCGGCAAAGGAATAACGCCCAGTCCGTCCGCGATAATCGTCATACAAACCATCGCCATCTAAATCCCAATCATAAGTCAGGACATCGTAAATACCGGGGTCTGTAGCATTGGCAAGGAAGTCAAACCAATCCCCTTCGTTGATGGTGAGATTGGGGGTAATCTGGTTAATTGTCGGGGCCACATTCAACACGGTAACGGCTTGGGTCGCTTGATTGCTCCAGTTTCCCGCACTATCTTGGACTCGTCCGGTGTAGTAATGCACCCCCTCATCGTAGAATGTGCCGAGGTTGCGACTGGCAGACCGCGTCCCCGAAGTCCGATAATCCGTGCCAATATAGCCGCCGTTGAGATAAAAGTTGAGATAATCGGTATTGTTATCAGTTCCGTATAAATAAGCGGTGCTACTTTGACCTTCGTAAATGGTCGAACGCGATAAAGATAAGCCCACTAAACTCGGTGCAACTTGGGGAGGAGGAGGGGGTGCAGGGACGGGATAACGAGGACGCACTGGGTCATACGAAGTGCCGCTATCGGTATCGGCTAGGAAGCCCATATTACCGCGAAAACCCCTGTCCCAAAATAAAGATAAACGACCGAATAAGTCTCCCCGCGAGATGTCAATGGGGACATCATAAGCGTGACGGTCTGGCCTTGCACCGTAGGAAAGTTCAAAAGGCCAACCATCAGCGGAGCCTGGGGTTACGACTTGGGGATAGATATTGTCAAAAACGGTATTTCCGGCAAAGGCATCAATGGTAAGGGCAGAAACAGAACTTCCCCCCGTGTAGGAAAACCGCCAGGGGTTTTCGTAAGTGCCGAAGGTGTTACCGCTTTGGGTGAGAGACCAACCACTGCCAAAAGCGCCTCCTCCTGCGCCGCCTGTGGGTTGCCAGACAGCAGTTTGAGAAGTGCCGTTGAAGAAGTTAACGGTGATGTTCATCCCTCCCATATTGGCGCCAGTGGTGGAGAAACCTGTAAGGGTGGTAGCTTCGGTGGGTAAACTATATAAAGCTGTTCCCGCGATAATACTGAGACCAACCAGGCGATCGCGAGTTGTTGGTAAGAATTTCATGGTAAATTTACGGTTTGGTAGACTTAATCAAACACAATGAAGCTGCTTTGAGGTGGCGATCGCCTTTTTTCGTTCCCAGATCAATCATAAGGCTGAAATAGCGACGGTATCCGGGGGTGCGCGATCGCAGTTGATTTAATTATGCCTTGTCTTTTTCGGCTAGAATTGCCGTGTTTGTAAAGAATATGTAAATATTGATACTGATAAAAATGACACAACTCAGACGAAATTCAGTGTCAAAAAGTTGCGTGCCGCAAAGCGGATCCCTGCGGGATCGCGTTACGATAATATTTCTCATCTTATTGTGACGAGAGCAACTATGGAAGTTCAGTTTCGCGAATTCGACCCGTTTAACCTCTGGATTTGGCTGGAGTTAGAAAGCGTCCCCTCCCCCATGGAGCAACAGTACCTCGAAGAAGTTTTTAATTCTTGGTTTTACATCGGCAAACTGGGGGGATTTAACGCCGAAAACTTACAAATTTCTGACCAAGGTATTGATATTAGCTATATGTATTATGAAAATTCTAGAGCCGAACAAGCTTTAATGGCTCCTATGCATAATATGTCTGATTTTCAATACTTTGGGATTTGGGGAAGATGTTGGCTCGATCTCGGTACTAGCGATTTATTTGCGTTGGATGTTTTAATTAATGCCCTGCGTCAACTTTCGCAAGAATATGTCACCATTAAACGGCTGATTATTGGTGGTGAAAATGAAGATTGGCCCATTAGCGATCGTCGGGATTCGATGTTTGTTGAAAATTAAATCCTGACCGACCAAAGTACAAAAGTAGGTTGGGTAGAACAACGTGAAACCCAACAATATCTTGATACAATTCAGCTACCCTTGTTGGGTTTCGTAAACTCAACCCAACCTACACAAAGATTAAGTACTAATATCTGTCGTAACCCTAAAACCTAACCTTCCCCCAAAAAATGGGGATTTTATGTATTTTAGGAAAATGTATCTAAAGTTTGAGTTTCAATAATATACTGTCTCAAAATAGGCAATACTATATATTGACCATTTTGTTTTTCAATCAAATAGCGTCTTAACAAAGAATGTAAAGCATTCAATATATTTAGTTTTGAGTTATTAGATTTTTCTAGTAATTGGGTTAATACAATTGGCTTGTTGAATTTTGTCAAGTCTATTAAAACCTGTTTTTCAATTTGAGATAAACGTTCAAAATATTGGTTAAAAATATCTTTTAAACTTTCTGGAATTATTATCTTATTATCTTCTACAACATCGCTTGCAGTCAAACCTAAATCTTGTATCTGGTTGACGACAATCTTTAACCACAAAGGATTCCCTTGGTAAGAGTGAATTAAAGCTTTATATTCATCTACTGTGTCTAAGCCATTATCCTGCAAAATTTGCTGTCCATCCTTAAGCTCTAATCCTTTGAGTTGTCCAGCATAAACATAAGAATTATAACTTTCGGTTTCCCATACCCAAAAATCTCTGGGTTGCTCCCATCCTATAATAAGAACACAACTTTGATGCGAGCGCTCTCTAAGTTGTTTAAAGAAAATTTGATACTGTTCGTAATGAGGCTGATATTTCCCA
>JBKHDX010000107.1:0-15209 GCA_046541115.1 Spirulinaceae cyanobacterium
GCTTTTTCAGTCATCAGTTAACAGTAATCAGTCATCAGTTTTTTGGGCAGTAGGCTTTTTCAGTCATCAGTTAACAGTAATCAGTCATCAGTTTTTTGGGCAGTAGGCAGCGCGTGCTGTGGGCAGTGGGAAGAAATTAGATTGTAACCAATAACCAACAACCAATAACCAATAACCAATAACCAACAACCAATAACCAATAACCAACAACCAATAACCAACAACCAACAACCAATAACCAACAACAAAAATGGCTTCATCCGTCCCACTTCACTGCGTTAATCCTGACTGTCCGAAACCCTATCCTCAACCCGGACATCACAAATTTTGTCAGCGTTGCGGGACATCTTTACGTCTGCGAAATCGCTACATTCCACTTCAACAATTGGGGACAGGAGGATTTGCAGTAATTTACATCGTTTGGGACAGCCAAACTCAGCAAGAAAAAGTCCTAAAAATCCTGACAATTGCTTCTGAAAAAGCCCTACAACTCTTTGAACAAGAAGCCAGTGTTTTAACCACTGTACGCCATTGGGGTGTGCCGCAAGTCGAACCCAACAGCTTTTTTCAAATCCAAACACCTCAAAAAACTTTGTTTTGTTTGGTGATGGAAAAAATCAATGGTCAAACCTTAGAAGATATTTTATTGAATCAATATCCCCAAGGTTGTCCCGAAGCATTGGTACTGGATTGGTTGTATCAAGCCGCAGATATTCTCGAAACCTTACACCAACATTTTATTATTCATCGAGACATTAAACCGTCTAATTTAATGTTGCGAGAAAGTTTACCTCAAAAACAATTGGTTTTAATTGACTTTGGGGGAGCAAAACAACTGGATTCTGTAGATAGTTCCACTCGTTTGTTTTCTTCGGGTTACAGTCCTCCCGAACAAATTGCCGGGACTTATGTTGAACCCTCAGCAGATATTTATGCCCTTGGTCGCACTGCGATTCATCTTCTGACTGGGACTTATCCTCCAGATTTAGAAGATGTGCATACGGGTCAATTAAACTGGCAAGGTTACGCTCAAGTCAACTCTAAATTTGCCCAATTAATCGACCGTATGGTGCAACTGGATATTAAAAAACGGCCTCAATTTGCCAAAGATTTAAAACAAGAACTCGCTTTGCTTTTAGGTAAACCTTTATCTCTCACCACCGGAACCCCCACTCAAATTATTAGTCGTATTTCTCGGTATCAGTGGCAAAATATACTACAAATATCTGGAAAAATAAGTGCTTTTCTATTCAAAAGTTTTTATTTTACCCTCAAAATTGGTAGTCAATTAATAGAAGCAACTGTTGATACAACTTGGGAAGTCCTCAGCAGTGGTATTGGGGCAGCGATAGGTGCGAGTTTAGGCTTTGTTTTAGCCCATTGGACTCCGGTTGGCGCTCTTTTTGCCCAAAGTATTTCTGACTACTTACCTCAAATCTTATCGGGGATTGAAGTAACCGTTGATGCTCAAATTTTGCTATTTGCTTTAGCGGGCTTAGGCACGGGTTTAGGCTTATCCAGGGCAGGGGGTTTTGGTCAGCGCAAACAGTCTTTATTTGCGAGTTTAACCGGAGCAACTGGCTATACCATTGGCTGGCTATTTTGGCAAGGATTACCTTATGGAATTGTTGAAAACTTTATAGCTTTGTTGGTAGCTTCAGGAACGATTTTAGTCTTGGGCTTAGGAATTCGCAGTCATATTTTATTTCATGCTTTATTTGCTGCAACCGGGACAGGATTAGCTGTTTTAGGGATAATTTATGGTGGGAGTATTTCACCATTATTGCTTGCGGATTTATTAGCTCTAGACCAGTTTGGTTTAACGCTTATTTTTTGTAGTGGATTGGCTATGTTTTGGGCGATCGCCCTGGGGATTAGCTACCATTTAATTGTACCGATTTTAGAGTGGCTCGAACGGAAATAATGAAAATAAGAGTAGTCCATATAAATAAGATTAAAACCAATTCCAAAAAACGATCCTTTCCTGGTAAAATAAACTCAATCATTCATATTTTCTAACAGTCAAGACCATGTTAAAACTCTACGGCGGTCAGCGAACTCGTGCCTCGATTGTGCAATGGTATCTCGAAGAAAAACAAATCCCCTACGAATTTGTCATGCTGGATATGCAAGCCGGGGAACACCGCCAACCGGAATATTTAGCTATCAATCCCATGGGAAAATTACCCGCAATTGTAGACGGTGACTTTACTTTGTGGGAATCTGGGGCTATTTTGCTCTATTTAGCCGAAAAACACGGCGAGATAGACCCATCCCTCGAACAACGCTCGATTGTGAATCAATGGATTGTCTTTGCCAATGCGACATTAGGCCCGGGTTTATTTGTCGCAGACAGTCGAGAAAAAGAAAAGCCCAAACTCCTGACTCCCCTCAACGAAATTCTCAGCCAACAGCCCTTCCTTCTGGGGACAGAATTTACCGTTGTCGATGTCGCGGTTGGGTCGCTTTTAATTTATACCCAACTGATGCTGAGATTAGATATTAGCGAGTATCCCGCCGTTGGGAATTATATTCAGCGATTGATGGCGCGAGACAGCTTCAAAAAGAGTATTGGCAAGCGTTAAGGTTAAAGATACACCCTAGGGGGAGCGCGATCGCATTTTGGCCTGCCCATCAAGATGTGTTTTCGAGCATCTGTAACTTTCGCTACACTGTCCCCACAAAAGGAAAAAATTTGATAGCCTAACCTAATAGCTTTGGGAACGAAAATACACAAGTGGATATTCAAATTGGTCGCGGTAAAACCGCCAGACGCGCTTACGGAATCGATGAAATTGCCCTTGTACCCGGGCCCCACACTGTTGACCCCAGTTTAGCCGATACACGCTGGCAAATTGGCGGCATCGAACGCAACATCCCCATTATTGCCAGTGCAATGGATGGGGTGGTAGATGTCCGCATGGCAGTTTTACTATCAGAATTAGGGGCAATGGGGGTGCTAAACCTCGAAGGCATCCAAACCCGTTACGAAGACCCGCAACCCGTCTTAGAACGCATTGTCTCGGTAGGGAAACAAGAATTTGTCGGCTTAATGCAAGAACTTTATGCCGAACCCATTAAAACCGAACTCATCCAACAACGTATTAAAGAAATTAAAGACAAAGGTGGTATTGCTGCGGTGAGTCTGACTCCTTTGGGGGCTTCTAAATTCGGTCAAACCGTTGCTGAAGCCCAAGCGGACTTGGTATTTGTCCAAGCTACCGTCGTCTCCACCTCCCACCTCTCCCCCGAAGGCGTAACCCCCTTGGACTTAGGGCAATTCTGCCAAGAAATGCCGATGCCTGTAGCCCTAGGGAATTGCGTCACCTATGATGTGGCAATTAAGCTGATGCAAGCCGGGGCTGCCGCCGTGATGGTGGGGATTGGGCCGGGGGCTGCTTGTACCTCTCGCGGCGTGTTAGGGGTTGGCGTACCGCAAGCCACCGCTACGGCTGATTGTGCTGCCGCCCGCGACGATTTTCAACGCGAAACGGGTAAATATATCCCCATTATCGCCGATGGCGGTATTGTGACCGGGGGCGATATTTGTAAATGTATTGCTTGCGGGGCTGATGCGGTGATGATTGGGTCGCCCATTGCCCGCGCTGCTGAAGCCCCTGGCGGTGATTTTCACTGGGGTATGGCTACGCCGAGTCCGGTATTACCGCGCGGTACTCGCATTAATGTGGGTACGACCGGAACGATTAAGGAAATCCTAGTCGGCCCGGCTAAACTCGACGACGGAACCCATAATTTACTCGGTGCATTAACCACCAGTATGGGAACTTTAGGGGCAAAAGACCTGAAGGAAATGCAACAAGTGGAAGTGGTGATTGCACCGTCGTTGCTGACTGAGGGTAAGGTTTACCAGAAAGCCCAACAATTGGGTATGGGTAAATAGTTTTAATTTTGGTTTTGTTTTAGGGTGTGGGGTTGATTTGACCGCACACTTTTTTTTAATGAATCGTCTCAAATCTCCCTGTTCTAAAACTCTGTAAATTGGGTTTGGTCACTTCAACCCAACCTACCTCATTAGCTATAACTTTTCCGCAGCAAAGATAGATTCTGTCTGGAGATGTAAATCGGGAAATATTTTCGAGACGAGAGTTTCACCTTGCCGAAATAGGCGTTTTTCATACACATCATCTGCCAAATGGCAAGTCGTAATTGTCGGTTGTTTGGGTTTGCCAATATAGTCTCTACCTCCCAAACCTTGATAGTCCGTAATCCAATATTCCGGTACGCCTAGAAGTGCATAATCTTCGCTTTTACGAGCATAGTCATTTTGCCAGTTTGTACTTACCACTTCAACAATTAATTTAATTGCAAGTCTAGAAATAATTATAGCTTGCTGTTGCCACAAAAGTTCGTGGATAAGTTGGGTTTGGTCGAGGATAATGATATCAGGACGAAATGCCGTATTATCTGATATTTGAATTAAGCAAGAATGGGGTATAAAATAAGGCAAATTGAGGCGATCGATTTCAACATGAAACTTTCGCGTAATAAAGCCAATGACCTGTTCGTGTAAACCTGTGGGTTCCAAGTCGATTAATTCTCCATCAATTAATTCATATTGATTTTGGTTACCATATTGTGCGATAAAATCTGCAATATTTAGTGATTTTAAATTGGTTTGAATCATTGTTATAGCGCTACAACTTTGGCTTTAAATATCGTGCAGACAACTAAAGCTAGAAAGGGTGGGCATTGCCCACCCTACACCTTCTAGAGTTGATTTGTAAGCAAAATTATTGGCATTTGAGATATTTTTACAAGTTTTGTAACCATTGTTGTAAATCTTCAATAGAAGTAAAGTCGAATAAAGCTTCTGCGAGGGCTTCTAACTGTATAGAATTAAGGGTTTCGAGGCGCGATCGCGTCTCGGCAGAAATCGAGTCAAAACGGCGATTTAATAAACGGAGAATTAGATTTCTTTGTCCTTCCTCGCGACCTTCTTCGCGGCCTTCCTCGCGACCTTCCTCGCGGCCTTCCTCGCGACCTTCTTCTCTAGCTTCTTGATAAAAGCGAGTTTGCTGTGCTTCTGAAGCAATTTCTAACATTTTGATAATCTCCTCTCGACTTAACTGGGGAAATTTGTACACCATCGTAGTAATGGCTAATTCTAATATTAACGCGGGTGCTAAATCGGTATTCGTTTCTGCTTGCGTAATTAACTGCTTGGCGGTATTAACAACTTGCCGAGGTGGCGTGACAATGAGTTGGAGCAATCTCAAACTTGCGGGTAAACCTTCTGACTCACTCAATTCGTCTAAGTAAAAACGTTGCACTTGAGGACAATTCAGTAAAGCGCGGTAATAGTTAGTATCTGTAGGTTCTAAGGAACGACGAGGGAAAATCACGACTGCTTGCCAATCGGCAAAATCGGGATTTTGTTCCAAATACATAAAAATCTCAGCCAAGAGTCGGTGATAGATTAAAGGATCGTTTTGAAACTGAAATTCCGAGAAGAAAATAGGATAATCTGCGGTATTTTCTGGTGGTAAAAATACGCCGTCAATACGATGAGCTGTTTGCTTGACTTCGACGGATTCAAACTTGTATCCCTGCAACTCCGGTCGATTAATCAGTTTGAAGAAAATTGAGGGAGCAGTTTTGAAAAAACGGTACAGTAAAGAGTCGGTTTTCACAGCTAACGTTTGGGCTTTTTGGGTTTATTGGGCCATTTTTGGCGAGGTTCGGCAGCTTTGGGAATCGAGGGTCGTTTTGTGCCGTATTTCTTAGACTTGGGCTTCGAGGGGAGGATTTCTAATTGTCGGGGTTCGGAAGTAGGGGAACTGCGACGGCGTTCGGAGGTGCGTTCCTCGCTGGTGTCTTCAGCAATCACTTCGTACAGAAGGGCGAATTTTTTCCCGTCTGAGCCTTTGCGGAGGATGCGACCGAGGCGTTGGACGTATTCGCGAGCAGAACCCGTTCCAGAGAGAATTACGGCGATGCGTGCGTCGGGAACGTCTACTCCTTCGTTGAGGACGTGGGAAGCGACGAGGGCTTTGTATTCTCCGGCTTTGAAGCGTTGCAGGATGTCGTGACGTTCTTTGACGGGGGTTTGGTAGGTAATTGCGGGGATGAGAAAGTCTTGGGAGATGCGGTAAACGGTGGCGTTGTCGTTGGTAAAGATGAGGATGGGTTCGGGGTAATGTTGCGTAATTAGATCGGTTAAGACGTTAATTTTACCGTCGGTACATAAGGAGATTTCTTTGGCTTCGCGATGGGCTAACATGGCCCGACGACCTGCGACGGAACAAGCGGAGGCTTTGACGAATTCTTGCCAACCGTTGAGGTTATACAGGGAGATGTTAGATTGACGCAGAAAGCTGTTGCGGGTTTGTACGGCTTGGTCGTAGCGCGATCGCTCGTTGTCTGATAATTTAACTTTAATTTGAATAACTTTGTGTTGCGCGAGGGCTTGACCGGAAAGGTCTTCGGGGCTTTTGCGATATACGACTGACCCGATTAAGCCTTCTAAGTCTCGGTGGGAACCGTCGGTTCGTTCGGGGGTGGCCGTTAATCCTAAACGATAAGGGGCGATCGCGTATTCGGCAATGACGCGAAAGAAATCTGTCGGCAGGTGATGACATTCATCGAAAATGAGTAAGGCATATTTATCGCCTAAATTCTCGGCATTAATCGCAGCACTATTATAAGTGGCCACAAGAATCGGAGTGCGATCGCGCGAACCCCCTCCCAATAACCCAATTTCCACATCGGGAAAAGCCGCTTCGAGTTGAGCGTACCATTGGTGCATCAAGTCCAACGTCGGCACTAAAATCAAGGTACTGCGCGGCGTAGACTCCATGGCCAGTTGCGCCAAATAGGTCTTTCCGGCGGCTGTAGGGAGTACAACGACCCCGTTGCGTCCGGCGATTTTCCAAGCCTGTAGTGCCTCCTCTTGGTGCGGATAAGGCTGCATCTGGACGCTAGAGTTGAGGTCGAGGGGAACAAAGGCTTTGGCTTCGTCGATAAACTCTGTGCCTTCGGCTTGCAGAGTTTCCACTAACTGACGATACTGCATCGCCGGGACGCGAAATTTCTCCACGCGATCGTCCCAAGTGGCAAAATCAATCCAAGCTTTGCCTCGCGGTGGCGGATGAAGTAGTAGTGTTCCCCGGTCAAAGGTTAAAATAGGCGGACGCGGCATGGGTGATGAGGGCGATCGTCAAAAAATATCGGCAAGATAGCTTCAAATACCTGAGTTGCCGTTGACCTATCTTATCGGAAAACGAGAATCCCCGCCTTGGGACTGACGGGGAGTGGTTAGGGTATAATCCTCAAAATTTAAGCCGATTTAGGATTATCAAAATATGCCGATTGATTATTCAGTGGGTAATACGCCGACGCGGATGGTAACATCGCTGGTACGACCGTTGCGACTAACTGCGACAGAAAGAGCGTCACCGACAGCGACCTGTTTGACAGCATCTTGAACAGAACTCGGATCGGTCATTTCGCGGTTGTTGATGCGCTTAATCACATCACCGTCGCGCAGTCCCGCTTGAGCCGCAGGGGAGTTGGGCATTACGCGAGGGACTAAAATACCTGTATCGTCGCTGAGGCGTTGGTTGGTACTGCGTTCAAACTCGGCTTTGATTTGCGGGTTTAATGCAACCATCTGAATGCCGAGGTAAGGATGTTCGACGCGACCGGAAGCAATCAGTTGGTCGGCGATATTTTGGGCAGCATTGATGGGAATCGCGAAGCCTAATCCTTGCGCTCCTTGAATGATAGCGGTATTAATGCCAATAACTTCGCCGTTTTCGTTGAGCAAGGGGCCGCCAGAGTTACCGGGGTTAATCGCTGCGTCGGTTTGGATAAAGTCTACGCGCTTGTCTCCGGCCCCGATTTGGGAACTGTTACGACCGATACCGCTAATAATGCCTGTGGTGACGGTATTATCTAAACCGAGGGGGTTGCCGATCGCGATCGCCCATTCCCCAGAGCGCAAATTTTCAGAGTCGCCTAATTCAGCCACAGGTAAGTTTGCCCCATCTACTTCCACAACGGCCACATCCGTTAAGGGGTCAGTCCCAACCACGCGACCTTCTAAGGTGCGTCCGTCTTTGAGCTTCACTTCTACCCGGTCTGCGCCATCGACAACGTGAGCGTTGGTGAGGATTTTACCATCTTCGCTGATAATGAAGCCCGAACCCGTTCCCCGTTGCACTCTTTCTTCAGGAGATGGCATTTGATCGCCAAAAAATCGGCGGAAAAAGGGATCGTTCAATTCTTCCGGCAGTTGCGAAGTGACAGTTTTCGAGGCGTTGATTCGCACCACAGCCGGGCCGACTTGATCGATCACATCGGTGACAAAGTTAGTCGAAGCCTGGGCGGGAATTGCCGCAATGTTGTTACTATCGGTACTTTCGGGGGCAGCGACGGCCGCTTCGGTAAAGCGGGTTTCTGCCGGAGGATTAGCGAATAAGTAACCACTCCCAACGGTTAAACCAGAACCCAAGGCAACTAAGGAAAGGTAAGTCAGTGCTTTTTTCATGATCTGAGAAGGAGATGAAGTAATGTTAGTAGTATTAATAATTTCGGTTGATTTTGGCTCGAACGGCTGAAATTTCATCGTCTTTGAACCACAGACCTTAGAAGATTTACCGATAAAAGGAAGGAAAGTCAGCCCAGGTGTGTGTGTGAGGAACGAAGCTTCAAATCACTGATTGGAGCAAGAGATTTTGGTTCGCTGTCTTTTAAGGGCTGACAATTCTTAAGATAATGAGCCGATATGTCTTTGGGGTGACATCAATATGTCAATGTTGTGGCGATTTTTCGGAGTGAGCTTTTAAGGGTTTATCCCCTTGGACAGTGGCACAGGGAAGTGGTGTTGGGTTTCACTTTGTTTTACCGAACCTACCGCACTTCATCATAGCGTATCAAAAACCAACAGAGGAAGATTCGCCCTTTTTGATAACGCTGTTCTCAAACGCGATCGCGTCAGCAAGCCCTACACCTCAACCCCAGCAATCATCTGTGGGTCTTTACGAATTTTAACTTCCTTGAGAAGTTGTTGCCGGGGAACTTGTTGGCAATTAATCTGTCGAAAACTAGCTGTGTCGTACTCTTATATATATGTATAAAGTCAACGAAGTTGAGGAGTTGTATGAATTTCTTTAAGCAAAGTTATTTCGGGACTGTAGTGGCGGGTAGTATTTTACTGGCCCCGATCGCGATCGCGCCCCCCACTCAAGCCCAACAAATTGTAAACATCAGCCCGACGAATAACCAAGCGGTTTCGCCAGATAGTTCAATTTCTGGGGTATTCGATACGGCGACGGGAACCCTTAACCCGGATTCGGTGCAGTTATTTGTCAATAACCAAAATGTAACCCGCAGCAGCACCATTACCCCCACCTTCTTTAGTTACAAGCCTTCGCAACCGTTACCGGCAGGCCAAAATACGGTTCGAGTCGAATACACCAATACCGAGGGTCAACAACAAGCGGTAAGCTGGACATTTCAAGTGCGCCAACCCCAAGCCACGTTAGAAATTGAATCGGTCACTCATAATGCTACCAATGCCGCTTTAGGGTCGGGTTCAACCTTCCTCGCGACGATTACGGGGACTCCTAACGCCCAAGCAACGGTGATTGTTCTCGATGGGAATACGATGCGGCGTTTGCCGACTCAGGAAATCTCTAGGGGCGTTTATGTGGCGACTTTGAATTTAGATAGTAGCGATCGCATTACCGAAGGTGTGGTTTTAGGTCGCCTCGAACGCCAAGGTAATGTTATATACGGGGCTGCCGAACAACCGGTGGCGTTTCAACCGGGGGCAACCCAAGTCACTCCTGTGACGGAAAACGGGGGCAATCAACCCCAGCCGACCCAACCCACCCAACCCACCAATCTGGCTAACTTGAAACCCACCTTTACGAATTACAGCGACGGTGGCACGATCGCGTCCCAAGGCTTTACTCTCAACGGTACCACCGAACCCAATGCCAGGGTGCGCGTGACGGTGAATGCTGTCGATCCTACGCCGTTTATTGGCGGTACTAATCAATTAGTGAATCGTACCGTCCAAGCGGATGATAATGGGGCGTTTAGCGTCCAAGTGCCGCGACCGTTGATTCTTAATGCCAGGATTCGTTATGAAGTGGAGGCGATCGCGACCAAGGAAGGTCAATCGGCTGAAACAAGTATTACGTTGCGCCAACAATAAGTATCAATTGGGATTTCAATCTTTTGTCATTAGGACGGGTTTATTCCGTCTCTTTTTGGGGTTGGTTTGCCTTTACTTTTCATTAGCAATAATGAAAGGGAAGTTTAGATTATCGTCCGAGCAAGCGATCGCGCAAATGTTGGATGCGATCGCGAAATTTTGCTGCTTCTTCAAACTCTAGATTCGTTGCGGCTTCTTTCATCTGGGCTTCGAGTTGTTGAATGACATCAGGGATTTTTTCTAGGGGTAACTCGTCAGATTTTTCGTAAATGACTTCGAGTTGTTGAGCGTTGACACGACGGGAAATATCAAGAAAATCGAGAATCGAATTAGTTGACTTTTTAGAAATTGGTTGCGGCGTAATATTGTGTTTTTCGTTATATTCGAGTTGAATGGCACGACGACGTTCGGTTTCTTCAATGGCACGGCTCATACTCTTGGTGAGGTTATCGGCATATAATATTGCTTGGCCGCGAATGTGTCGCGCAGCCCGTCCAATGGTTTGAATCAACGAACGTTCAGCCCGCAAAAAGCCCTCTTTATCTGCGTCCATAATCGCCACTAAAGAGACTTCTGGTAAATCTAATCCTTCCCGCAATAAGTTAACACCAACTAACACATCAAAATCCCCTTCTCGTAGGGCTTGAATAATCTCGATCCGTTCAATGGACTGAATCTCGGAATGGAGATATCTCACGCGAATGGCACGATCTTGTAAATATTCTGTCAAATCCTCTGCCATGCGCTTTGTCAGCGTTGTAATTAAAGTACGCTCATTGCGGCTAATTCGTTCTTGAATTTCAGCAAATAAATCGTCGATTTGCCCTTCTGTCGAACGCACAAAAATTTCTGGGTCAATAACACCTGTGGGTCGAATAATTTGCTCGACAACTCGTCCTTCCGATTGCTCGATTTCCCAATTTCCCGGAGTTGCAGAAACAAAAACGCATTGATTCACTTTTTGCCAAAATTCATCGGCTTTTAAAGGGCGATTATCCGCCGCACTCGGTAAACGAAAACCATGTTCGACTAACACTTTTTTCCGGGCTTGGTCGCCATTATACATCCCCCGAATTTGCGGTACGGTAACGTGGGATTCATCAATCATTAACAGCCAATCATCGGGAAAATAGTCGATTAAACATTCTGGGGGGTCTCCTGCATTTCGGCCGGCAAGATGCCGCGAATAGTTTTCAACCCCGTTACAATATCCCACTTCTCTTAATAGTTCTAAATCGTAACGAGTGCGTTGTTCGAGACGTTGGGCTTCGAGGAGTTTATTGTCTTTTTCGAGTTCTTCTAGCCGCATTTCTAATTCAGCTTCTATGGCTTCACAAGCGGCTTCTAAACGGTCATCTGGGGTGACAAAGTGACGGGCTGGGTATAAATTAATCCCCGGTAAACTTTGTAAAATTTCCCCTGTCACGGGATCGATGTAACGAATCGCGTCAATTTCGTCCCCAAAAAATTCAATGCGAATGATGCGATCTTCGTAAGCGGGGACGATTTCTAATACATCCCCTTTGAGGCGAAAGTTACCCCGTTTTAACTCTAAGTCATTCCGGGTATATTGAACGGAAACTAAATCTCTGAGTAACTGCCGTTGGTCGAGTTCTATCCCCATTTGAATGGGAATCGAGGCTTTGAGATACTCCGCAGGCATTCCTAAGCCGTAAATGCAACTAATGGAAGCGACCACAATAACATCTTTGCGTTCAAAGAGCGATCGCGTGGCGGAGTGGCGCAACATATCAATTTCATCATTGATTGACGCACTTTTCTCGATATAGGTATCGCTGACGGGAATGTAGGCTTCGGGTTGATAATAATCGTAGTAACTAATAAAGTATTCAACGGCGTTTTCTGGGAAAAACTGACGTAATTCATTACACAATTGCGCCGCTAATGTTTTATTATGAGCTAAGACTAAAGTCGGTTTGCCAATTTTTTCAATAACCGCCGCCATGGTAAAAGTTTTCCCCGTCCCGGTTGCCCCTAGGAGGGTTTGCAAACGATGACCTTGCTGCAATGATTGAGTTAATTGTGCGATCGCGTTGGGTTGATCGCCAGTGGGGGTAAAAGGGGCATGAAGTTGAAATGAACTCATAAGTAAAGTTGTTATTTTAAATTTAAAAATTAAATATGTGCTGTGTTTTCGCGATCGCGCCGATTTTTTGGGTCAAGCTTCGACCCTTGGAATTTACACTTATTTACAACTTTATGTAGTTTTATAGACTCTTTCCTAAGTTCGATGTACCTTATTAGAGGAAGTGCAACAATAATGTTAAAACAAAATTAAGCTTAGGGATAAAATCTATATCTTGAGGATTAGCAGCGCCTTCCACCCTTTAACCCCAGATTCCCTCAACTTCATCTAACCCGCCCAAGCTTTATTGAAACACCCAAATTCATATTTTAAGGGAACATTCAGTATGACAGAAGCAACCCAAACCAACGGAACCGAAGCCCCAGAAAATCAAGAAAATCCCCAAGACGAACAACAGCAAGGGGGCTTAGTCGAAGCCTCGAAAGCGGGATTAGACCTGTATCAGACCCCCCGTCTGCCCCAAAACCGTCCCATTGAACCCAGTCACATTCAAGTGGTTGAAACCTACTCGATCATGGGCAATCGTCCGGTTACAGCAAGTCAGATGAAAATTGTTGATAGCCTTTCGATTTCTGGACATCGCCCCGTGATGGCAAGTAGCCTAGTCATCAGTGAAAAGTACTCGCTCATGGGTAATCGACCGATCGCGTCCAACGAAGACGAAGACATGAGTACCCTCATCGGCTATCTTGATTAAGCTTTCCGTACAACTGCATAACGTACAGCAGGGGTAGGCTAAGGGCTTACCCCTTCATCGTCGATTTTTTCTGCAAATCGCAGTTTGGCCGATCGCGATCGCCGATTTTCTTGGAGTTCATCGGGTTGGGCCGTAATCGGCTTTTTCGTAATCGCTTTGAGTAACGGGGAATTGCGAAAACGGTGCTTCACAATCCGGTCTTCGAGGCTGTGAAAGCTAATAATACCGATGCGTCCCCCCGGTTTCAACCAAGTGGGAGCCACATCGAGAAATTTCTCTAGAGACGATAACTCCTCATTCACCGCAATGCGTAACCCTTGAAACACGCGAGTTGCCGGGTGAATGCGACCATAACGGTATTTACGGGGAACCGAAGAAGCGATCGCGTCTGCTAAAGCCGTTGTGGTTGTGAGAGGGCGACGTTCGACGATCCGCCGCGCAATCCGCCTCGATAACCGCTCTTCGCCGTAATGATAGAAAATATCGGCTAATTCTGCCTCATCATAATGATTAATGATATCGGCTGCCGTTAAATCCTGACGGCGATCCATTCGCATATCCAGGGGGGCTTCAATTTGAAAACTAAAACCGCGATCGCCCTGGTCGAATTGCGGCGAACTAACCCCCAAATCCGCTAAAATACCATCAAACCGTTGACCGTGGGGATTATATTCGGCAAAGTTCCCTTGCCAAAACGTCACGCGATCGCCTTCTAAGCGGCTTCTCGCCGCCTGAATGGCCAGATCGTCCCGGTCAATCCCCACGAGGCGAACCCCCGGCGCAACGGCTAATATTAAGCCGCTGTGACCGCCACCACCCAGGGTAGCATCGAGATATAAACCTCCCGAACGAACTTGTAAATAGGCGATCGCTTCTCGCGACAACACCGGAATATGCTCGAACTCCACAGGCAACTCAGTCATAAATAGGCGATCGCTACTCCTGGACAACAAAAACTTGGGTCATCATGTTAGATAATTTAAAGATATGCAGCTTAATATTCTTGTGGTTTCGGTATCCTGCTCCACTGACCCCTTCTCTCTCGCTTCATCATCTCAAAGACTAGGATATTCATGGTGACCTCTTGGGAATACAAACCAGAATCGCATAACGAGCAAGAATACCTCAACCGACTCGAGGAAGAATCTTTTGAGCAGTGGGTCAAAAATAATCATATCCAAGAAGCTTATCGCTTCACCTACTTACCCACTTTCGATCCCCCCGAAACTATTCGTATCTGGTGTGCGACCCTCGAAACTCCACCCAAAGCCGTTTTCAAAGTTGGCAACGATCCCGACTCTATGGTTCCGGGCCTCCTGGCCCATGAAATCCCTTGGTCTCCTTCTCCTTTGGCTTGGACGCTGTTAAAGCGGTCGATTGAAAAAAACTTTTGGGTTCCCCCAACCTGGAAAGGAGAAGTCAATCGCGATGGGTCAGAGTGGCTGTTTGAAGGCTATCGCGGCAATCGTTATAAACAACTTAAAAGCTGGTGCGGTCGCAATCCTTATGCTACTGCCCTCGGTCAATCCTTCCGAGACTTTGTGAGCGATCGCGCCATCGATAATGACAATTTTATCTTTTTTCGGGGCGTTAAGGGCGATCGCCTCGGCCACATTATTTATGACTACCTCGAAGACCAACGTTACATCCAAGCCCTACAACTGGCCGAAAGTCATAAATCTGACTATATCAAAATTTGGGTTCTCGAAGACCGCATTTTTGAAGTCTGGCCCGAATTTCCCACCAACCGACAACTCGAAATCCTCGTTCAAGCCACCGTCACCGCCCACGCCATTAAAAGCCCCCTCCGCAAAGCCCCCATCCTGCGGGATATTTGCCTGAAATACGTCAGCGTCGGCCAACTCAACCGGGCCCTGCAAGTGGCTTATAGTATCCCCATTCCTTACTACCAAGCCATCACTCTCGATTATTTGTGCCATCAATACGAAATGGTTAATCGTACTGAAATCGTGGCGGATATCCGTTCTCGTCTTCTGCAAGTCGCGCGTCACATCGAAGACAAAGCCCAAATCAGCCATTTGAGTAACATCATCGAGAAACACACTAAACTCGAACGCTTCGACCGTAAAATCTCCCGTTTGATGACTTCTTGGTTGTCGTTAAAACAGTAGTCGGTAGGATATTGCCAGCGCGTTCTTTCCATCCTGCAAAAATCCCCGTTGCGCGATCGCCACGAGGATTGCTCAGTTTGACATACTCCC
>JBKHDX010000108.1:0-15159 GCA_046541115.1 Spirulinaceae cyanobacterium
TGTTGAGTGATGACTGTTGACTGAAATTGGACGGGGAAACCCCGCCCCTACATCTTCATTGCCCAAACAACTGTTGACTGTTGAGTGATGACTGTTGACTGAAATTGGACGGGGAAACCCCGCCCCTACATTGCCAATTGGTAATTGAAAATTGGTAATTGGTAATTGCTTCATTGGCTTTCCTCCTCCCCAAAGGCAGGTGTTACGGCGAAGTTCATGCGTCTGAGACCGCCAGGTTCGAGGCGAACGAGACGGGAGGGGCTGTTGCGTTCGATGAAATATAGGTTCGGGGCAAGGTCATAACCGGGAATACTGGTTAAGTCCAAAGTGCCGACGCGATTGCCAGAAACGACGTTGGCCATGGAAAAGAGGCCGTTGGCATCGGTGGTGATGCGGTTGCCGTCGTCGAGGAAAACCACGGCATTCGGGACTCCAGGTTCGCCGGGTTGCTGTTCGCCGTCGAAGTTTTTATCGACAAAGACGCGACCGAGAATTGTGCCGCAGTCGGAGAGGATACCCGGTTCGACGCGCACTTTAAAGGTCGCGGTGTTGCTACGCCGTTCTTGGGCGGTGTTGCGTCCGGTTCCGCGTATGGCATCGGGGGTGACTTCGGCGGCGTAAATGATGTTGAGAATTTGGCCGGGGGACAGTTCGGGATAGGTGAAAGTGACGGTACGCCCGCTTGTGGTCGCTGGGGGAATGGTAACGGGGGTGGTGGTGGTGCCGACGGTAATGGAACCTTGGAGCGATCGCGGTATAAAATTTAATCCCAAGGGGCTAGTATCGGTAATGACGATATTCCGCGCTGTGCCTGTACCCACATTTTTAAGGGCCAAGCGATACACAATGGTATCTCCGGGTTCGGCGGCGGCCCGGTCTGCGGTTTTAATCAGTTCGAGCTTAACTTGCTCGGCCAGTAAAGTCGTTTGATTAGATTGGACTGTACCGGGGAGGTTGTCTCCAGAGGCCGAAGCACTATTAATAATTACTTCTTGAGCCTGAATTCCTTGATGGATGCCCAGAGTCAAAGCCAGCAGCAAGATTAAATGTATGGCTACCTTTTTGACTTTGTTTTTTCGAGTTCGTCGCGTCCTCATTCGGGCCGGAATCGCTTTCGGCCGTCGTCTCGGTCTTTGCATGAAGTTTTTAAAGGTCAGATTGCACGCTGGTCAACAAAGATGCAGTGAGGGAATGGTTTGATTAGAAGCTGGTTTTTTAAATTCCTTTCTCTCCTCCAATTAAATGGAGACAGAATGGCTCTAGGCTAGAATTGCACGGATTTTGAGTAGATGCGACAGTTCCAGACGAGCTATATCCTAACAGATTTAGCTTCAGAGTATAAGTAAATTTACAGATTTTTTACTTAAACAAAAAAAAGATGGGGGAAGCCCATCTTTGAGAAATTGTCAAATTTGAAGTGAGAGTTTAGACCCAAAGCATAATCGAACTAAATCTCGATATTTCAGCTTTACTGTTGATTTTTTTCCACCTCCGCGATCGCTAACATGGTTTTCAGTACGGTGTCGGGGTTCAAGCTGATCGAATCAATCCCCAACTCAACCAGGAATTGTGCAAACTCAGGATAATCACTGGGCGCTTGACCGCAAATCCCGATCTTGCGTCCTTTGGCTTTGGCGGTTTCGATGGCCATTTTCACCATGCGTTTGACTCCGGCGTTGCGTTCGTCGAACAGATGAGCCACTAACGCTGAATCCCGGTCTAACCCTAAGACTAATTGGGTTAAGTCATTAGAACCAATGGAGAAGCCATCGAAGACTTCGGCAAATTCGTCAGCCAAAATGACGTTACTGGGCAGTTCGCACATAACGTAAACTTCCAGACCATTTACGCCTCGTTTCAAACCGTGTTTGCCCATTTCCGCCAAGACGCGGCGACCTTCGTCAGGGGTGCGACAGAAGGGAATCATCGGAATAACATTAGTTAAACCCATTTCGTCCCGTACCCGTTTGAGGGCTTTACATTCGAGGGCGTAAGCGGCGCGATATTGGGAATCGTAGTAGCGAGACGCACCCCGCCAGCCAATCATCGGGTTTTCTTCTTTCGGTTCAAAGTCGCGACCGCCTAACAGGTTAGCGTATTCGTTGGATTTGAAGTCAGACATCCGCACGACGACGGGCTTCGGATAGAAAGCAGCAGCAATGGTACCAATACCGCGAGCCAGTTTATCGACGAAGAATTCCGGTTTGTCGTCGAATTGTTTGGTGAGTTCGGCGATTTGGTCTTTTACGTCGCCGTCGGGCAGTTGGTCGAAGTTAATCAAGGCTAGGGGATGGGCTTTGATGTGGTTGGCGATAATAAACTCTAAACGAGCTAAACCTACGCCATCGGCTGGAATACCCGCTAAGGAGAAGGCTTGTTCGGGGTTGCCGACGTTCATCAGAATTTGCGTGCGGGTGCGGGGCAAATTATCTAATGGGGTTTCGTGGATTTCAAAGGGCAGCAAGCCTTGATAAATGTGACCTTCGTCTCCTTCAGAACAGCAGACGGTGACTTCTTGCCCGGTTTTGAGGACTTCGGTGGCATCACCACAACCGACAATGGCGGGAATGCCCATTTCACGGGCGATAATGGCAGCGTGACAGGTGCGTCCCCCTTGGTTGGTGACGATCGCGCTGGCTTGTTTCATAATCGGTTCCCAATCCGGGTCTGTGCGGTTGGTTACCAGGACTTCGCCGGGTTTGAAACGACTGATGTTAGAAACGTTGTGAATGACGCGGGCTTTGCCTTGACCGATGGCTGCACCGACGCTGCGTCCTGTGGCTAAGATGTCGCTGCGGTCTTTGAGTTCGTAAGCTTTGAGGACGTTGCCTTTTTTCTGGGATTGGACGGTTTCAGGACGGGCTTGGACGATGAATAATTCCCCGGTAATGCCGTCTTTGGCCCATTCAATGTCCATGGGGGTATATTGACCGCGAACTTCGGAGTAGTGGTCTTCGATTTGAGCGGCCCACCGTCCCAAAATCAGGATTTCTGCGTCGGTAATGCAGTATTTTTGCCGTTCGGGTTCGGAAACTTCAACGTTTTTGGTGAGTTTGGAACCGCCGACATCGTAAACCATTTTGATGGCTTTGGTGCCGATGCGTTTTTCGAGGATGGGGCTGAAGCCTTCTTTGAGGGTGGGTTTAAAGACAAAGTATTCGTCGGGGTTGACGGCACCTTGGACGACGTTTTCTCCTAAGCCATAAGCGGCGGTGATCAGGGCTGCATTTTTGAAGCCGCTTTCGGTGTCGATGGAGAACATCACCCCAGAGGAGGCTAGGTCAGACCGTACCATTTTTTGGACACCGACGGAGAGGGCGACGTTAAAGTGGTCGAAGCCGTTGTGGTGACGATAGGAGATGGCGCGATCGGTGAATAGGGAGGCAAAGCATTTATGGCAGGATTCGAGAACGGCTTTAACCCCTTGGACGTTGAGATAGGTTTCTTGTTGTCCGGCGAAACTGGCTTCGGGGAGGTCTTCGGCGGTGGCGCTGGAACGCACGGCAACGTCTACGTTTTGGCTTTGTTCTTCGCAGATTTGGCGGGCGGTGGGATCGTCGAAGCGATCGCAGATTTGAGTATTAGCGCCATATCGTTCGCACAGACGTTTGTAGGCGATCGCGATCGCGTCTTGTAAGTCTTGAGGGAAGGGGGTATTCAGCACTAAGGCTCGGGCTTGACGACCCCGATCTTGCAAGTTGCGGACGTTATTAACATCAAGATCGCTGAATAAATCCCGCAGTTTGGCTTCTAATCCTGCCGAGGCGATGAAGTGTTGATAGGCATAAGCGGTGGTGGCAAAGCCGGTAGGAACGTTTACGCCTTTCGGTTGCAATTGGCGGATCATTTCACCGAGGGAGGAGTTTTTGCCCCCGACTAATCCCACATCTTTCGATCCTACTTCTTCAAACCAAAGGATTAACGCTTTGTCTCGCGCCGTTTCCGAAGTCCGGTCAAGGTCTGTGAATACCATAATTTGCTCCCGTTATTATTCTTAAGAGATCGATAACATTGGCACAACTGAATTAGGGTCAAGAAATATAAGGATGCTCTCTCTAACTTATTCAATAAGTTAGATTGATTTACCTGATAAATCCACCCACTAACAACGATTCCTACGGAACCCTGTTTTTGGCTTTATAGGACTTTATTAACTTAGGTTTAGGCTCCCTTTTTCAGGGATCGAACATTAAGTTTAGGGTTCTGCTGCTTGTGTTTTCTTACCCTCAGACGCGATCTCACCCGCAGAATCACTGAGACTCTAGATATTTTATAAGTTTGCGATCGGTCTGTTTTTTCTCAGGTTGCCAACTGTGTAGAGTGGGTTTTTTGGTTTTTTCTCTACACTTCTTAGTGTAGAACTCATCCTTAAGGCTGAGTCATTTTGTTTTAATTTGTTTACGATCCCCACCTTTTTTCAAACACTTCTTAACAAAAGGTAAGCGGCTATTTTCTCGAAGTATTGATGTATCGAGCTTTGGGGTAAAAGTTTAAGTCAAGCTTAATTTTTCTATTGTGAAGATTGACAAACAGCGTAAATTATGGCATAAATTATGAGATAATTTTAGGTAGCGATCGCATTTAATTCCCGAAGCTACTACCACCACTCACCGGGGGAATCAAGACCACTTCATCTTCATCTTGCAGTCGGGTTGTGGGGTCTGCGAAGTGAAAGTTAACCCCAAAGCGAGTGAGCGATCGCCATTTTTCGAGTTCTGGGTAAGTCGCGATCGCAGCGTCAAGAACCGCAGAAACCGGGGAATCTGCGGGCAATTCGAGGATGATTTCGCTTTGGTTATAAGCTTCTTGGTACGCCGCAAAGAGTTTCACGGTGATTTTGATGCGTTCTTGGTTTTTGGTCATTTTTCCTGCTTTCAACCCCCTCAGAGCCAGAATGTAAAGTCTGCCATTCATGGTAGCCGCGTGGTTGGTCGGGGGGGCGATCGCGTTAATCTGTCCATAGCTGCGACTGCTACAGCATTTTTTGAACTGCGGCTACCCAGTGGGGTAAATCATTAGTAGCGGATAGCCAGATTGCAGTTATAGCGGGATTTTTAGCCGCCTAACCCACCCTACGCGCTTAGCCTTATTTTAGCTGTGTCACGCTACTAGTTGTTAATATAAACAATCGTTGTTAGGATGAATGGGAATTTTGCTTCTCATCAAACACAACTCGCAGAAGCAAACTCCTCAAGGTTGAGGAATTGATGTACAAAGAGGACTTTCTAATGCTTAAGCAACTTTTTGCCGGAAGCACTATTGCCACTCTCCTGCTCATGAGTGGTCTATCCACAGCCCAAGCTCAGGGTCAAGAACCTCCACCGCCAATGACAGAAGCACCCCAGGCAAATGTCAATGAAGAAGATTTACAACGCTTCGTTGTTGCGATGACTCAAGTTCAAACCATTCAACAAGATGCAGAGTCCCAAATGCTAGAAGCGGTTGAAGAACAAGGACTGACGGTTGAGCGATTTAATACTCTGGCTCAAGTCCAACAGAATCCAGAGACTCAAGCCGAAGTCAACGTTTCCCCAGAAGAAGATCGGCAGTTTCAGCAGGCTATCCAGGAAATCACCACGATTCGCCAAGAAGCTGAGAATGAGATGGAAGCAGCGGTTCAAAGAGAAGGACTAGAAGTTGAAGAGTTTAATGAAATTGCCCTAGTGGTTCAACAAAATCCATCTCTCCAACAGCAAGTAATGGAAATGATGCAGCAATAACTTGATTTCAAAGGTATACATTTAAAGTGTCGAGTCATCCTTGGCACTTTTCTATCTAATCGATTGACTGCTGGCAGATGGGAAAAAATCACGATCTAGAATAGAATTTTGGCTCGCAGTAGGACGGTTTTGTAACCAAGCAAATAATCCTGCGGCTCCTACCAAAATAACGGCAATCAGACTAACCACTTGCAGCATCAAACTGTAACGCATAACTGCTCCTTCCTAAACGATATTAAAGTGTTCTATGTGGACATGAGTAATCGGCACATCAAGCTCATGCAGAGCAATTTCTACCGCATCCATCATTACAGGGGCAGCACAGATAAAATATTGACGACTGCCGCGATGAATCGGAATGTAACGCTCCAGTAATTCTCGATCCACATACCCGGTTTCTCCTGACCAATCTTCCGGGGGTTCTCGTAAAACATGAATAACCGTAACATCCAATCGTTGTTTGAGTTCTTCGAGTTCTTCTCTAAAGGTAATATCTTCCCAAGTTTTATTGGCGTAAATGAGGGTAAAAGTGCGATCGTCTTGACGATCTGCGGCGGTGACTAACATACTCATCATTGGTGTAATGCCAATCCCCCCAGCAATCAGAATAAATCCAGCAGAATCCCAATAGCGATCGATGGTAAATACGCCGTAGGGGCCATCTAAAAAGGCTTTTGTTCCCGGTTGAAATTCTTTGATTTTGCTGGTGAAATCTCCAACTTCTTTAATACTAAATTCCAAACGTTCGGGACTTTCTGCACTAGAAGACATGGAAAAGGGATGTTCTCTCATCCTAAAAGGGGAAATTGCTAAAGTAATCCAGGCAAATTGACCGGGTTGAAAACGCATTCCTTGATGTCCTCTAGGACGGAGTACGAGAGTCCAAACTTTGTTGCGTTGGGGAATCACTTCTTCTACAAGATAGGGATGGCGCGTCATCATCCAGGGTTTGACTAAGCGTACATAAACCAAAAGCCAAAGGGCAAAAAGCGCGATCGCACTCCATAATACTCCTTTCCAAAATAATCCTAAATAGTTGCTAACCCCTAAAGCATGACCTAACCCAAATGCCACTGCAAGCACCGCCAAAACGCCGTGAGCAATACGCCAAGGTTCATAAGGGATGTTTAACTTCTTTCGTCCAATGGCAGTCACAATGAGGATGATGAGAGCTAAAACTGATGAAACCGCTAATTTCGCTCGCCAAGGCGCTTCAATAATATTTAACAGTCCTAGGGTTTCCGGATCGGTAATAAAAAGAATGAGCGGATGAATAATAACTAAAGCAAAAGCAATCAGAGAAATATAGCGATGGAATTGCAGAATAATATCAATACCATAGGAAGATTCAATGGAATTAATACGGGCTGTTAAGGCAAACTGGAGTGCTAACATCGCTAACCCCACAAAGCCCAAAGCCACAGAAAAATCCACCCAAAATGTGCTGCCTGTTGGCGCTCCATACAAAAGCAGCACAAACAAAGGAAAGAGAGTAATGGCGAGATATAAACCAATCCAAGCAATGGCGATCGCGACTGGACTCCGAGTTAAAACGCTTTTCATGTCATAAATTTAGTTGAGGACGAAGACAGTAAAATATTAATCTATTCTCGTTAAATGGTGGCTAAAGCGATTTCTTTTTTGAGGATTGGCACAGAACCCCGGTTTCTTAAAGAAACCGGGGTTCTAAGGCTACACAGTAGGTCAAATACTAACTTATTATACTAAAGAGAATTGAATTAACTACACTGAGGGCTAACGCACCAATAATAGCACTCCAAAATCCCCACCTTAAGCGGAAACCAGGAACTATCTTGGCGGCCAGCCAGAAAATAAAGGCATTTAAAATAAACAAAAACAAGCCAAAAGTTAAAATAATTAAGGGGAAAGCTAAGACCCCCAATATGGGTTTTAAGATTGCATTTAAGATTCCAAAAATAGCAGCAGCAATAAAGGCTTTACCTAGATTATCGATCTCAACACCGAGGGGAAGCCAAGAAATAATCAAGAAAGCAATAGTGGTAACAATCCAGGGAATAATAATATCCATAATTATTATAATTATTGAAGATAAACAACCATGACAATTTTGCTCAAGAAAAGCCATAGTTAAACTAGAATAAACCACATATTTCTATTCAAGCATCTACCGAAAGTATGATTATTTGTACCTGGTTTAGCTAAACCAGACAAAGTATACTAAAACCATTACCTGTGAACCAACCCAAAAAGCAATTTTTATCAACATTGTCTCTGTAACCATCAATCATTAATGAAGCAACTGAGTATCTGGGAGTATCTACAACGCCTATTGCTAACCCTCCTCGTGGTTAGTCTATTTGTCATTTTGCTGATGGTTGCTTGGGCAATTGTCGATGCCCTGATTCTTCTGTTTATAGGAGTTGTAACAGCCGTTATTTTGCGAACCCTCGCAAAACCCATTGCTCGCTATACGCCTCTTAATATAAAAGCTGCGATTCTTATTGTTATCCTGTTGCTGCTTGTGTTACTAGCCCTTGGAGGCTGGTTATTCGTTCCAGAAATTGTGAATCAAACTGAAGCCCTTGTCACTCAAGTTAATCAAGCTATTATTCAACTTGAACAATTTTTATTACAGTATAATTGGGGACAGGATTTATTAGAAACGATTTTCCGACAAGATCCAACTCAACTTCCTTTTCAAGATTTATTTCCTCGTGTTACCGATACTTTTAGCTTAACTGTAGAAACTTTAACCAATTTCTTTTTTATCCTTTTTATTGGACTTTTTCTCGCTTGGAATCCAGAGCTTTATCGTTCTGGAATTATTAGATTAATTCCCCCTATGGGACGGAAGAGAGCAAGGGAAGTGATAGATGCAATTATTGAGGGACTTCGCGGTTGGCTACTCGGTCAGTTCATCTCAATGTGTACTATTGGTTTAGTCGTTGGGGTAGGTTTATCTATTCTGGGGATTCCCCTTGCTTTTCTACTGGGTATTATTAGCGGAGTATTAGAGTTTGTCCCTATTTTGGGGCCAATTGTTTCATCAATTCCAGGAATTTTAATTGCCTTTACCCTAGGCTTTACTAATACCATTTATGTGACTTTGTTTTATTTAGTTGTTCAACAGATTGAAGGGAATTTACTGACACCGATTGTTCAACGACACACGGTCGATTTACCTCCAGCCCTAACCTTAACAGTTATCTTTATTATGGGCTTATTATTTGGTCCCTTTGCTATTTTTATTGCAACACCACTCGCGGCAACTTTTTTGATTTTAATCAAAATGGTTTATCTCGAAGATGTTCTCAAATCTCGTTAAGCAGTTTGAGGGGCTGTTGCCTATGCGCTCTCGGTCATTCGCGGGTTAAATACTAAAGAGATCGATCTGCGTCGCGCCTTACTCTTTTTTGGCGGATTTAAGTTTCTAGACAGAACCCCGGTTTCTTAAAGAAACCGGGGTTCTAAAACCATTCTACGCAGCAGGCAACAATACGGTAAACGTCGTCCCGACAGCAGGCTGACTGGTGACGCTGATGTGGCCGTGATGGTGTTCGACAATGGCGATCGCGATCGCGAGTCCTAAACCCGTTCCCGTTGAAGGAGGAGATTGAGTTTCCCTGCGCGATCGCGAGGGGTCAATGCGATAAAAGCGGTCAAAAATGTGCGCGATCGCGTCTTGGGGAATGCCCGTTCCCGTATCGCAGACATCCACCTGTAGCCAGCAGTGACGGTCTTTTTCCACTCGTTGAATTTTGACCTCGACGGCGATATCTTGGGGGGTTTTGGGGTCAGCATCGTTGGGTAAACTATGTTCGAGGGCGTTACTAATTAAATTGGTAAACAATCGCGCTAACCGATCCCAATCTCCTTTCACCGCAAAAACATCTTCCCCTAACGCCTCTGCGGTGGCTTCCTGGGGTTCTGTAATTTGTAAGCTGAGGTAAATTCCCTTTTGTTCGGCAAAAAGGCGCTGTTCTTCGATAATTTCAATTAAAAGGGCATCTAAAGGCAAAGTTTGCAACTCCGTCTCGATGATGCCGCTATCAGATCGCGCTAAAAATAAGAGGTCATTCACCAAACGCCCCAAACGTTGCGTTAAACGCTCAATGGCTTGAAACTGCGACACCTGAAACTGCGGATCGGTTTCGGGATAAGCCAACAATGCTTGCACGTTGGTTTGAATCATCGCGATGGGGTTGCGGAGTTCGTGGGACGCATCGGCGGTAAACTGTTTTAAACTTTGGTAGGAATCCCGCACGGGCTGAATGGCAATTCCCGACAACCACCAGCCAATCCACGCGACGCTACTCACCCCAATTGCCGTCCACAAAGCCAAGTCAAAGATTAACTGACGACTGGGTTTTGTCACCTCAAACCAAGGATGACTCACCCGCAGGTATCCCAACACCTGACGACCGTTTTCAATGCGTTGGGTGACTTGTCGCAGCCAATAATCGGCGGTGACTTGGACGGTTTTGGCGGTGGGGTAAATTTGAATGGGAATGTCGAGGGGGTCGGAAAGGGTAGACCACAGCAATTCCCCGTTGGCACTAAACCATTCTAGATCGATGCGGTCATCTTCGACGGGAGAGGAGTTGTTGTGAAAGCTGGCTTCGATGTTGACAAGGCTTTCGTTGGGGTTGGGGGATTCAATAATGAGCGATCGCTCGACCACTTCGACAACGTGTTTGAGGGTGTCGTCCATGCGGTCAATGAGGGTGTTGCGAAAATAGCCGTAAATCGCGATCGCGAACAACAATAATAAAACAGCAGTAACCGTAGTGTACCAAATTGCTAAACGGCGGCGGGTTGCTTGAAACATACAGCTAAAAAAGGATTTAGAGCCAAGTTGAAAGTCCGACAAATTCGGGTATGGGGCTTCCTGTAAGCGTAACGAATACCAAACAACCGATAACCAACCACAACAACAGGCAAACGCGGGTTAACCTCAAAGCCCGGTTGATAATTTCCGGCGTAATCGGTTGTTTGGCTGCACCAAGGAGGGGTTTTTCTTTAATAATCCCGTTATAGGTGTTTTTTCCGCCCATCTGCACTCCTAAAGCTGCTGCATAAGCGCATTCACTCCAGCCAGAATTAGGGCTAGAATCTTGAATGGCATCGCGACGACAGAGGGAAATAACGTAACCGGGTTTTCCTGAAAGTAGCGCAATGGTAAGGACTGTCAGACGACAGGGAAACCAAGTTAATTTGTCCTCAAATTGAGCGCTAAACCACCCTAAATCCTCGTAAGGTTCTCGACGGTATCCAACCATAGAATCGAGGGTGCTGGCGGCTTTATAGCCAAAGCAGAGAGGGATTGCACCCACCCCTGGTATGCAGCTTCCCAGGATGGCGTAGAATAAAGGGGCCGTCATGCCGTCGGTGGTGTTTTCGGCAACGGTTTCGAGGACAGCCCGCAAAATTTCGGCTTCAGAGAGGCTGTCTGTGTCGCGGCCCACATATAAGCTCAGTTTAGCTCTCGCGGTGTCTAGGTCGCCATTTTGCAGGGGTTGGAGGACATCGAAAGCGGCATCCCTGAGACTGCGGGCTGCAAAACAACTGGCCAGAGCGATCGCGCTGACGAGAATCCCTACAATGGGATGTATTATCGCAGCTAGTTGTACCATACCCCAACTCGCGATCGCGCTGCCCCCCGTCAACCCCACACCGAGGATAATTCCGACAATACGTCGCGGCCATTTTTCCTGGAAACGGGGAAGCACAAATTCGCTGTAGCGAGTAATCATCCAACCCATCACCTGAACCGGATGGGGCCAAGTCCAAGGATCGCCGATGAGATAATCTAGCCATGCTGCCCCTATTAAAATTATAAGGGGCGCAAATTCTTCTACTCGCAAAATCAAATTTCCCTCGCAGCCAAGAAACCTAGATAATAAGCTATCGTAGTTAATCGCTTAGGATAATCAATTTAGGGGAATGACAGTTTTGATCTTGAATTTTGTTCGGTTGTGGCGTTGGTGCGTTGCGGGACTGCTCGCGATCGCGGTTATGATAGGAAGTTGGAATCTTGCGACAAATCCCGCTTGGGCTGGTCTAGAAGATGACCGCTATGATGGCAATATCTTTGTATTGTATGCGGGGAATGGTTCTCTGGTCCCGACACGCAACACCTTAGCGGAATCTCTGCAAAAACATCGTCCTGTCGTCTTGGTGTTTTATGTAGATGATAGCAGCGATTGTAAAGAGTATGCCTTAGTGGTGTCTCGTTTGCAAGAAACTTACGACCGGGTTGCTAGTTTGATTCCAATCGACATTGATTCTCTGGCTTTAGACCAAGAATACGGACTCAATGAAGCCGGCCATTATTATCGCGGTTTTGTGCCGCAAGTGGTGGTTTTCGATCGAGAAGGAAAAGTCCGATTTGATGAAGTTGGTCAAGTGTCTTATGAAAAATTAGACAGCGTTTTGCGAGAAGTTTTTGAATTAGTTCCTCGTTCAGAATCACCCGAATTACAACGACGTTCCTTCAACGAGTTTAACGCTGAATTGAGCGAATAAACCGGTCGCAGCAGCGCAATTTTGTTGTTTTAGCTACACTAAAGAAGTTTCCGGTTAATCTAAAATACCGATCGACTTTAAACTTTGATCCTTTAGTTTAAGATTTTCTCATGGCAAAACGTTCCTCTCTTTCGTTCGATTCTTCTCAAATCATGGCGCGGGCTGACGAGTTGATGAATGCTGCATCTAACCGCTATCGCATTACCGTCCAAGTCGCGAATCGAGCGAAACGCCGTCGTTATGAAGATTTTGAAATTAATGATGACCCTTTGATGAAACCTGTAATTCGAGCGGTGATTGAAATGTCTGACGAAATTACCCAACCGGAAATCATTGGCGATTAAAAAGAGTTCTAAAGGGTTAATTCTGGGGGAATTCTAAGTTTTGAAGAATATAAAAGTCCTGCTTTATTAACGCTGTCAAAACTTTGCTGAATTCCTCCAATTTTTAGAATTTAGAATAAAATATTAATGCCTGGATTGAGGAACTTTTATAATAAAAAGTGAATCAGTTTATCTCGGACTTAGAGTTCAGTTTTTTACAATGATTTTGTCTCAAAAACGCCTCACTCAACTTATTTTCGGTGCTTGCTTGAGTTGTCTGATTGTCTTAATCTGTGGCAGTTTGTTTGCACCCACCCCAGCCCAGTTTATTGACGCAGAACAAATTGCTCCCCGTCTTTACGAACAATTACCGGATTTCCCCAAAGCGAATAATTATGTCAACCAAGAAACCGGAGAAGTCGAAGTCGAAAATACCCTCATTTCTCGGTTAATTCGCTATCACATTTTTGTTAAAAGTCGTCCACTTGAATATCGTTTGGATTGGAAACTAACCCTAGCTGATTATTTAGGGCTTTTAGACCCCATTCAAATTAATAACTATCCCGGTGCCAGCGATTTAACGGAAAATCCAGTTCGTCAAGATATCGAACTCATCCGCAGTTTAACCCGCGAACAACGCAACGAATTTGTCAACGCGATCGCAGCCCGCTTTAATAATACCACCCCCGCCTCAACAACACCCCAAGCCACCGAAAATGACCGCCCAGGAGTCCGAAACACCCCGCAAACGCCAAATCTACCCCCCGCACAAGGAGGGGCAGATTTACTGCGATTTTAAGCTTTTTTAACGGGACTGCGGAATGACCGGACAACTACGTTCAGGGTCGGGTTGAGCCAAATCAATCGCCGAAGCAGAACTGGGGTAAACTGAAGCAGGAAGTTCGCTGGCTACAGCACGGTCGAACAAAAGTTGTTGAACGGAAGACACCCCCAAAACAACAACAAAAGATGTCAGCACTAGAAGACTAAAATCCAGTTTTTTTCGCATAGTGGGTGGTGCTTAGAAATTGAGAGAAGTTATAAGATTTGTCGGGTTGACCGAGGGATTTGTTCCCACGCTTTGTCCTTTGTCATTGGTACAAATTACGAGAAAGGGCAAATGACCCATGACAGAGGACTAAAGACTTTTTCATTGTATCGTCGAGTGTTCTTGTTTGTGGGGCTTTATGGTTCCCTAAAGACTTTTAAGCCATTCCTTGAGGCTGTCGATTAAACTGCTTCCTCCGTACACCGCAGCCATAATCACAGAAACCATCAACACCAAGATTAAAACGCAAAAAATCAACCCACCGAAGCTAATTGCACCGTCATCTTCTGATAAGCCCACTCCGGTAATAAAAATACCGATTGCGGGGAGGGTATTTGTCCCTGGGATGGGAATCATCATCAAGACAGACATACAAGCGATCGCGATGCCTAATGCCATACGACCGGGTAAACTGGTACACAGATAAGCATATCTGGGCTTGGTAACGGCTTCGATGCGTTTGAGCCAGGGAATGCCAGATTTCACAAAGCCTTGGGCTGTTTCGAGCTTGATGCTGTGATTCATCATACGGACGGGAAGCCAAGGCCGCCTGCGACCTGCAATCAGTTGTACCGCTAATAAAAATAAGACAATTCCGAAAGGAATTGAGTAACCTGGGGCCGGAATCGGTAAAGCCGAGGGTAATGCCAAAACGACGAACAAAAAGCCAAAAATGCGCTCTCCCGCGATTGAGAGGATGTCCGCTAGTTTAACCTTGGATTGACGGTCTTCTTGGAAAAAATAGCGGTCGAGTTCGACGGAAAGTTTAGCCATGTATAAACAATAACAGCTTAGAGCCAGAGGTAGGGCGATTTTAATCTATCCTTTCCCAGTTATATCACTTCGATCGGGAAATGGGCGATCGCGCTCTCTCTATATTCAATTTCAAAGCCTAGAATATCCCAAGATTACCGCCAAATTTAGGTTGGTTTGGGGATGCGATCGCGCCGGATTTCTTCGAGGTCTTGTTGTTGAGTTGGGGTAACGGGAAAACCGACAGTAATTCCCAAGTTAATTTGATGTTCAGTTGCTAACTTGGAGCGAGCGCGAAATATCAGCGACAATGGGATCGAATTGTGATTGAAGGGCGGCATCATAGCGCAGTTCTAGGGTAATAATCACGCCATCTTGCAGCACAACTTTATTGTAAAACACTTCATCGCCGTTGTTATCATAACCCGATACCACAAACCAATTATCGCCGCGATCGCGATAGGTAATTTCTGTGTTCGCATCTTCCCGACCGAGATATTCTTGATAAAGTTCATCTAGGTCTCGCTCCAAGGAATTATGCGAGCCATAAACTACCATTTCGACCCGATTATCGGGAGCAACAAAACGACGACCGTCGTTATTCGTCGGTGCTTCTTGTATTTCTAATAAATCTACTGGATAAATCACCGAATAATCAAAACGCGAATTATAATAACGCTCGTAATTGACGTTTTCTGGCTCGGGAATTGTCTCAGCTTCGAGGGTTGTATCGGGAGCCGGGAAATCGGTAGCATTATGATTAGGGGATTGTGCCTCGGCACAACTTATTAAAATTAATGAAAGCAAG
>JBKHDX010000109.1:0-15153 GCA_046541115.1 Spirulinaceae cyanobacterium
GGTCTTCTCAATCATTCGCTCGTTGTGGAGTCGAGCCGTGGTTTGGCGAACGGTGTTATAGCTAATCATCAAGAAGTCGGCAAGTTCCCGGTTCGTGTAGAGCGTTCCCCGGTTCTCAGCAAGGAATTTCACAATCTGATCTCGAACTGTCCCGTTAAAATCTAGCGGCGGGTTCGCCTGCCCGGTCACAATCCAAGTTTTTGTTTCCGGTTCAAGCTCCAAGTCATAAGTCATGGGAGCGCGAAACCTGCTTTTCTTTATTTCTAACTGGCGGCGTAAGTCAGCAGAATCTTTCGAGTCAGGAAGCCGTCTCAATTGGAAAACCTGGTCAACTGCCGCAGGGATACCAGAAGTCCCCCGACTGTCGCCGTCTTTGTTGGCATGGTGAATTAATAAGGTAGCAATCCCCAATTCGCCCGACATATAGCGCAGCGCGTAGATGTTCCGAGCAAAGGCTGAATCGTTCTCGGAAATTCCGGTGTAGCGGGAAATCGAACTTAAAGAGTCGATGACCAAAACATCGGGGTCAATGTCGATGAGTTCTTGGCGAAGCTGGAATAGTTGTTCGAGACTCCATGCCGTTCGGAAATAAATTTTGTAGTTCTGCCCTTCAAGCCGATCGCGTAGATTTTCGATAGTGGCTTGTTGCGACTCATCGTTTTGAATGACAACGATTTTTAATTCTTTATTACTAACCGGAAAACCATTCCAGGCTTGACCCGTTAGAGCATGAAATAAGAGGTCATACGTTAACAACGTTTTGCCGTCGCCAGGTGCGGCGAAAATCTCGGTCAGACTCCCACGGGGGATCAGCCCAGAAACAATCCATTTCTGACTATCTTTGCCGTATTTTTCGACTAATTCATCGAAGGACATAAGCGGCTCGTACTGTTCGGCCGCCATGTGCGCGAAAAACAAGCTTTCGAGCGCTTTCTCACTCCATCCTGTTTCCTTCGCCAGCTTGTTCATCAAGAAACGGCGTTTCCCGGCGTGAAACTCTTTGAGTTGAATTTCGCAAACTCTTTTGATGATTGAATTGTAGTGAAAGTCGTCTTCTTTGGTATTTGCAACTATAGGCTCAACAATAGGAGCTATAAGGGATTGAACTTCATTGCATATATATTTTAAGGGGCTGTAAGTGTCGCAAGCTTTATCAATAATGTCATGCCCTGCGCTCATCAATTGCCGTCTAATGTATTTATCAACTAATACTTGGCAATAGTAATCAACGTTTGCGGCGGTCACTGTCCGATCGATAAGAGAAGCGATCTTGTTTGTTCCCCCTATCTTGGCTAGTTGTCCTTTGTCAGCTAGATAGGTTGTTACCGATTGAAAATCAGAGGGTTTCCCTTTCTTCCTTAAGTCTTGGATTGCCCGAAAAATGATGCTGTTGGCAGATAAACTAAAAGCCTCTGGGTAGACTTTAAAATCTAATTTCTCTACCCTGTCCCAGGCATTTTCGTCTAGCAACAAGCATCCCAAAATGTTGTCTTCTAAATCGATATTTTGAGGCGGTAAAACTACATCGGTTTTCGGTCGAAATTGTGCTACCATGATGTTAATATCCTCTAGTGTTTTGTACGGTCAACGGCATCTCTAAACCCCCAATCATCAAGTCTTGACCACCCCCCCTAAACGCTTACTCAGAAGAAAAGTGACCCAGGTTTTTAAAGCCTGGGTTTTTTCTTGCCCCCCTAAGCAAAGTAGAACCCCTTAATCGCGTCGTCGTCGTCGCCGTCGAGGGGGTCTAACTGTTCGGGGTCGTCCCCGGCGACGGCTGTTCGGCATTTGGACAAGCACAACAGAAGGGTTCTGTGTAGGTGGCTGGCTGGGCAAAGTTCAATGCCAAAAGCATCCGAGGCAACCCGCCAATCGTTGAGAGAGTTGATCGGGCGGGTCAGGAAGATGGTGCAATCGCGGTAAAAAAGGGCGCAACTGCATTTATAGATGTCAATGCCCGGTCGAATTTCGTAATCGAGGGACTTCAGGAAAACTTCGGGGAGACTTAGCCGAACCAACTGGTCAAACTTTGATTTAAGAATCTCCTGGCATTCCCGATGGGCATCTTCGATAAGTTGCCCGGCTCGTTGGCGGCGGCCTTCCGAGGCGATCGCCCCGTCGATCGCGGCTTCAAGTGAAAATTCTGTCCCACTACCGCCTGGGGCTGCGGGGTTTAAATCGGTCATCATAAGCAATGTTTTGGTTAACGTCATCAAGTCATGTTTTTGGGAGTAAAAGGGCGATTCCTCTGCCAAAAATCGCCCAAAAATTCGACAAATAAGCCAGAAAGATATAGATAAACAGTTTTTGGTACTAGGTCACCTCCTTACGGCTTGAGAGAAAGAAGCGGGTCGATGGACGTACAACCCGCCTAAGAGAGCGTTAGCAAGTTAACAAGAGAATGATCCGCCGCTATTCCAGTCAAAAAAACTTTTCTGGATTGAGCTTGTATATACGGGTCAATATAGCTATATTATTTGCATATACAATAAACCCCGTCAAGCATTCAGGGTGTATATGCAATAATTGAGGCAAGTTTTATGTCGGAAACAGAAAAAGATGTCAGAACAAGCCAAGACAAAGACTGTTTCGATGCGACTTCAGCCTTGGGAATGGGATCAACTGTTGAGCAAGGCTCAGGAATTGGGTCTGGACAACCGGACTCAGTTGATACGGATGATCGCAACCGGGGAGGTGAACAGCAATCGAATAGTACTGAAGAATCAGAAGGAGATATTGGGGGAATCCTTGGGCAACTAAGATTTCTGCAACAAGCGCACCTGAACTATGTTCAGGCTCACGCTGAACGCTTAGAAGCCCGCCTTGCGGAGAACAAGAATCACCAAGACGAAGTTCTCTCTCGCATGAAAAGCCTAGAAGACGCGGTTGCACGTCTCCTGGGCTTTACGGAAGAAAATCAAAGTAAATCAAACTAGAAGCACCGAAAAGCACAATTTCGGTGCTTTTTCTGTTCGTAGCAAAAATCACACTAGGTAATAATCACTTGTACCAATGTACCAAAATCAAATCAAACCGTTCGCACTTTACATCAATAACACCCGATACGCCCGGTATCGTCACATATCAGACGCAGAAGGCATGGCCATGACACTGCACCGCCAGAACCCTCAACGAATTATCGAGGTGCGATGGGACGACGGAAATGTTAACTTCCTTTTGATGCGATTCAACTTCTACTATGTTTAGCCACGGAGGGCAGCTAATCAATGAGAATCCGATTAGTAGGAACGGAACCAGAGTTAAGCAAGGCAATTAACCGCCTTCGTAAGCTATTCGACCTAGAACCAGATAATTTCATCAAATACTATCCCCAGAGGGGCAGCAAAACACAATTCCGGGTTTACCTGGAAGCACAATTCAAAATCAATCCAGAACCTTTGAACAATGACAAAATCAACCAAAATCAACCCAAATCACGAAAAACTGGTAGCCAACACGACCGAATCAATGGATAAATTCCACAAAGCAGTTTCGGCGTTTTACCAGGAAGTCGCCAGTTCCCCGAAATGGGAGTGGGACAAGTTTACAGACAATTTTGAAACTGTCTATGAGACGTTTATCGACCTACGACTCAAGATTAAACAGCTTGACGAAATTATGAAGTCGAAACGCTAACGAGATTAACCCCTGGGGCAATCCCAGCAAAAAGGAGGGGGGCGATCGCGGAGGGCATATCGCCAGCCGCCGCCGCCACCCCTCCCCCAAAAAATATCCTATTCACTTACCAATGATACCGACCATGCAAGACGAACCCAGATTCATCGGCACTTCCGCCGCTATTATCAACGTCAATTCCATTTCTGTCATTTTCTCCATAACCAAAGCTTGGTTGGCTGGACAGGGAAAAGATTTCGGCATCCAAGTCAACATGGGAAACATGGAAACGGCGTTTTACCTTTACGATGATGAGGCTCGTGAATTTGTCCAACTTTTAGGATATATACAGTGGCTTCCTAGTACATCGAACTGGGTAAAAGAATATGGAGAAGGGGGCAGCAATGACTGATTACACCATCACATCTAGCCGCCCCAGTAAATGTAAAAGTTGTGGAGCCGAAATTATGTGGGCGAAAACCCAAGCGGGAAAATTCATCCCCCTCGACTTGGCGGATCATGTTCCCCATTGGGCGACTTGTCCCGACTCCAAAAACTGGAAGGGTAAGGGCAAGGTTAACAGTTGAGCGTGGTGGATTGAAATTGGGAACAATCTGGATAAGGTCTACTTACTTATCCAAAATATGAACTTGAACGACGAAGATGTAATTCATGTCCCAAAATCCGCCAATTTGGACAGAGGCACAACATTTACTGTTAGTGAAATAAAACAATGGCTTCACAGCAAATTACCTGACTCCGACGATCAACTTGTTACAGGAGTGGAAGCTCAAATCCTCTCAGCAACTCAACCGGGCGGGTGGAAAACCGGGACAATAAAACTCACGGTCGAGTTCACCGAAACTCCCCAAGCAGACCCGCCGCCCTCTTAACCTCAATAAATTAATACCCACTAAAAACGATGCTGGCCCCAAATGCAGCATCGTTTTTATTAGGTCTACTTAGCTTTACGCTTGAAGTCAGTAATCAATTCACCATCCAGACTGACTACTCGGATCATAGCCTATTTATCTACTGCTGCTTTGCTTCAGCTTGCTTGGCTTCAGCTTTCAATATCTGCATTAGTTCCTTATAGCCAGGAAGCGGGCGATCGCTCCACATCTCGAACCGTTCCTTCCTGGGGCTGAAGTTTTGAGCAATGCTTACCCGCCCCTCATCTTTAGCCAGTACCCTCGTATTAATCAATACAGAAGCATAAGCCGGGTAGATACGCTGCGCGTCGTCATTTTGGGTCAATGCGCGTCCTCGCGTTCCCTTGCGCGTCGTGTAACGAACTCCCACCGCCTCTAACTCCTTCGTGCTAAATTCTGCGAGTAGTTCGAGGTTAGCAATAGCCTGTTGTTCGGTATGGCCTCGAACCGACAGCTTCCGTCCGCCCATCCAGCCAGAAGCCTCCCACTTACCCCATATAATCCCGTCACTTCCCCCCATACCCCGCCGAATCTTCTCATAATCAATCCGATCCGGGTCAACAAACGGAATTTGATAAGTCGGCATTCGCCAGTAAATGCTGCTGGGGGCATTGCGTTTAGTGAATGGCGGCCGCTTGATAGGCGCATATTGCAATACCAGAGTCGTTACTTTCGGTTCGGCTTTCCCTGTTTTTTCTACCGCTGCGGTTACGGGTGCAGCCACAATCTGTCCCACATCCCGGTTATTAACCAGGGTATAAGTAGTCATGGCATTAACCAAAGCGGGCCGTAAAACTGCATCCCGGCCCGCTAAAACAAATCGCTCATCGGGGCATTCTCTATTCGGCGTGACTTCGACATAGCGCTCGACTCCCAACACACTTTCACGCATATCAAGTTGTTGGGCGCGATAGCCATCAAAAGATTGAGCGATAACGTAACCCGCTTCAGTACAGCATTCGTCGAAGCCCTCAACAGCTTCTTCTACGAAGTTTCTAAGAAACTCGTTTGGAATATTCTCGATTGCAGCGTCCCTAGCTTGGGCCAGCGTCCAAGGTTTGCTGCCCTCAGTTCCCCAACGCTCGATCGCTTTCTGCAAGTTACTAGGGAGTTTTTCCTTGATTTTGGGATTTTGCGCCACTCGCTTAATAAGCCGTCGCCCGTGTTTAAATCCATTCACCGCCAAATATCGAGTAGCCGCCCGGGCCGCTGTTCGAGCCAAGTCCCCAATTCGCCCTGAGAGTTCATCGAGAATTTCGTCGCCGCCCTCTCTAATAATCGGAATTGCTGCACCGGGGTCAATGTAGATAATGCCGCCGCCCAGCAAGCCGCCGCAAGTTGCGTAGCCAATCGAGCATCCGACGAACTCCCCAAACTCAGCGATAAGAGTTTGTAAACTCGATTTGACCAGGTTATCCAGCTCCGTATCCGTGGCGTTGAAATTGAAGTTCATTACAAACTCTTTCCCCTGCTGGAAAAACCCCCATCCCTCAGTCAGAGTAATTGAGGTGAGCTTGTTTTTGATGTTTGTGACAAATCCGTACAGTTGATTGCCAGCAGAAAATACAGTTTTTGTTAATCCAGAAAGGAAAGGAGCATTTTCATCAATCCACTTTTGGATCGGCCCGCCCGAACTGGGCCCATCGTCGGCAGTATTCCGAACGTCAATAAGTCGCTCTCCAATCTGATCGCGAATGCTTCGCGATGCCAAGCCCCGAAAACTAATATCCGCACTTCCCATTAGGTATCGATATCCTCCCTAGAGTCTCCGTCACCACCAATTTCTCGGATTCTGGAACGCTCTTGATAAGGTCGTCCCCAGGGATTATCGGCATCTGAAATCCCAGCTTTTGAAGTAAAGCCAGTCTCTACATCCCTAGTAAAATCGTCAAATTCCGACTCGTCTTCGCGATCGAGATTGGTCAGAGCTTTTTTGATCGTTGCAGTCGGGTTATCGGAATTAACGGGATTAAAAAAGACTGCCTGAACAATAGCCGCCGCCCGTAGCAGTTGGTCAAGCGTTGCGGGTAGATCATTCTTTTCCCGTTGCTTGAAGCGAACGCAGGGAACTTCCTGCTGCGTTGCCTGTAGCGCTTTTTCTAAATCTTCGACCGCGCACGGGTCGAAAGAAAAAGCTACAGCTTCGTATCCTTCCTCGACTTCATACCCCAAAAAATCGGCTGTCGCTTCATGGTAAAAGTAGTTTTGAGTGGCAATCTTTTTCGCAAATCCCGCTTCGATAAGGCATCGAGTAGATACATTTAAATTCGTCCCCCCAATAACGGCGGCGGTGGTTGCCTGTCCGAGTAGTTCCGCCAAGCCCTCAGCAACATTGGGAATTTTAATTTCCCTTTCCTGATTGCCTTCCTCATCGAGATCGGCATCCTTAATTTTGATGCAGATCGGGAATTGTCCCAGCAGCGCGTCAAGTTGTAGCGTTTGCCACGTTAATAACTGGGGAATATTGGGTTTTTCGACAAGTTTCTCCTTCTCGTCCGTAAGGCATTCTGGTACTTTCACGGGGAAGTCTTCATCCCCCAGTAACTCGCAAATTCGGTTAAGTTTTTCTTCAAGTTTATCAAGTCGGGTGCTAATATCCGGGGTTTCGCCATTGCCCTCTCCTTCTCCCTCTTTGGGTGGTTTGGGGGCGCACTCTGCCAGCTTCTCAAGCGCGCTGGCAATGCGATCGCAGTCTTCCTTTGCTTGGTTATCGTCGTCTTCGTCTTCGTCTTTGTCCGGCTCGTCACACCGCTTTTTTGCTCCTTGAATTGCCGATTGAATAGAGCGCAGCCGGGCAGCATTCCCCGCCCACTCCTGTCTCATGGTGGGCAAATCGGCGGCTACTTCTGCAAGTTTGTCAAGCTGTTGCCATCCATGTATTAAGTTTGATGTTGGGGCGGCATTGGCTTTAATCTTCTCAAGCAATACAATCGGCGACGATCTTATCCAATCAGCAATATTTCCGATCTGATCGATCTGATTACTAACCGACCCCTGCAAACAGGTGTGGGTTGCGTTGGCGTTGGCTTCATTGGAAATTGAGGCGTAAAAAGTACCCGCGATCGCTCCTAAATTTCGGGATATTTCTCGAAATCTCTCTGAGCGGCTATTGGTTGCTTGCTTGGGGCTACTAAATGTCTCTGTGCTTCCATCCATATCGGCGGCGGCAGATTGAAGGTCAGAGAGCAATCCGTTGAAAACATCAGTCTTGATTTTGTAGCTCAAGCCTAGCTACTCCCAAAGTAATAATTCTCCCCAGTGTACCATTTCTGTTTTATTTAAAATTCTTATGTGCTAAACAAACTCTCTATAGAGTCTAGTATGGTATTTCTGCTGGGCGGCACCCCCTCCACAAATGGCTGTATGCCCCGTATAGTGGAAGTTGAGAAAAGTGTTTTGATTTCTTAAGGACTCAATCAAATGGCAACAGCAGCAACTTTGACCGCCTCAACTTTAGAAGGACAATTAATGGAAGTAGTCGCTCTGCTCCAGGAGGCAGAGGCAGACGAAACCCGGAACCCCAACGGCGACAATAACGTAACCAGTACCGTAGACGTAGACGCTCTTACCTTCTCTGGTACGTTCTCTGTCCCGGTTACTCAAACTGTTGTAGAAGGTAATATCACTTACCCCGCTTCGGCTTATTTAACCGACTAAGGCTTAAAAGGTTTCCTGGTTTAATTGCTGGGAGGTTTTTGTCCTCCCTTTGTTACTTTTTCATTTATTCTTTACAAATAATGCCTAGTTATACTCGCGGTGTAGCATTGGATCAACTGCGCTTTGTTAAGCCCCTTAAAGGCTCCTTGATTGCCTACGGATGGAAAACTAAGAGTTTTGGAAGTGTTACCGGAATTACAGACAAAGATATTACCCCGCTTGGGCATAAGCTGGCAGATGCCCTAAAAGGGTTAGTCCCTGTCTTTCGAGCTAATCGCCCCAAGCCGGCCCGAGTAAAAAAAATCGCGGCCCGAAGTAACGACCCAAATATTCAGTTGACTGTCTCAACATTTTGTGATGCTGATGCTTTACCCACTGCACTAAAATCTGGCTGGACTTTGGTCAAAGGTAGTCAAAGCGTCGGCGGCGGTGGGGGACGAGCTAGACTTGCAGTAGTTACTACTGCCGGAGTGAAATATGCGTGGTCGATGAATACCAAAGACTTTGAAACCTACGGAAAGCTTATTGGAGCAGAAACAACCATTAGCGCTGCTGACAGAGTGAACCTTGTTCGCGGATTATCAGCACCTCGCCCAACGAGAATGAAATTATTGCTTTCTGCAAAAGACACCCCCGATGCGACTTTTTCGACATTTGTCGCAGATTCTAAGGTTGCCGACTTAATGGCTGCTGGTTGGGGAGAAGAATCAAGCGCAGTTCCACCTTTATTCTGATGATTATCCTTCCAGGCGATCCGGAATTTGATGCGACGCTGGCGGGGACGCTTCCGCCAGTGGAGCAACCCGCCCCTTTTTATATCGCCAAAGGCGAACATCAAATACTCGAACCCGCTACTGAGGATGAGTTGATCGAATACCTCTACGGCGGGGAGTATGACTATTACGAAGAAGTGTTTGGTGAGGATAAAGAAGATTGCCTGACGATATAGGGCTTTGGATAAATTTAGGGATTATCTCGCCTCGCCCCGATATCTGGCAGAAATTTGTTCGTCAGGCAACATGGGGAAACAAGACTTTTCGGATTAGCGTAACCACGCCGGACGTTGAAAAAGTCGGCGGTTGGGTCTGGATAAGACAAGTTATCCTGCCGACTGAAGATGTAACGCCATCGGTTAAATATTACCCAAAGACAGAATCGCAACTGATCGAACTTCCCCCACCCCCAGAAATTGAAGATCGCTTCACTTCGATTATTAGATCGATCGAAGTGAAGCGAAGTTGGCCCCGTTGGCGGATGTATTCGATGTATTCACAAACTCAAACACTTCCGCTACTTTCAATCAAGCTTGAGGAGTTGGCGGGGTATTAGGATGCGGTTACTTTGCTTTGATAGGATGTCTACGCGCAGCCGTCGAGCGATGAAACGACGATACAAGTTTGTGCCGGGCGGCTTCAAACAACCATATCGATACAAACCCAGAGGCAACTTAATCAATCGCCTTAGCCATGAGCTTAACATGGACTATTTAGCGATTAGGGAACAAATTTACGAAGAACGTCGCTGGCTTTTAAGCCAGCAAGGATACAAGGTCGAACCGTGGGAAATTCTTTAACTCGATACCAACAAATTACCCCCATAAACAAATCATTGGGCCCGGCTAATGGCTCGAATAAAGTGTTGCTGTTTCAGGGGCAACCAACTAATGTGCTGGGCAACAACCCCGACTTGATCGGGTCTGGAGCCAATTTACTGTACTCAGCCAAAACCCTCAATTTGACGGTTAGCTGGCACATTCAATCAGGGCGATCACTCGATGCGTTTCTGCGTCCAGATGGGCTGATAACACCACAGACAATTGACAACGTAAAGTTTTCTAGATTGTTAGTTTTTTGGATTGCTGCCCCGAAAAAGGCCCCAACTCGATTTCACGAAATTTTATTAATAAAAAATGACGGCTATCGTATCCAGCAAGCCGACTTATTAGACAGAGTTCGCACGATTCCAATGGGAGAAGATACTAAACTTTTTGCTTCCGTTGAGAATGGGCCGCTTACAAGTGCTGATTTAGTGATTATCCAAGGGGAAATTGAGGAGTCAGTCGAAGTCATCCATCCACAGCTGAATTTATCCGATCAACTTACAGCTATAGAACTCAAGTTGGACTCACAACTTCAACAGATCAATTTAAAGCTAAATAATTTACAGGGAGGGGCAACCGGGACAGCTCAAGCGGCAACTCTGACCGAAGTGCTTTATCGTGATGAAGCTTGGAAACCAATGTATTTCAACAATAATTGGATTTGGAGAACCGATCCAGAAAATGCAATTGGGATACTGCGGCTAGGATATTTAATTTCAAAAAATATATTACATTTCGCTGTAACTGGTGGCTTTACCGCTTCACGATTAGACAGAATTTTCAGGATCAAGACTAAATCCGATGATTCTGTGGTGGCAGAAGTGATATTGAACCCTATGGTTGATGCCGACACACACGAGCTTAGAAGCGTTCAAGTAGATACTTCCACTTATTCCGGGATAGAAATTTACCTGGAATTTGAAGACATCGATACTGGCACTGATTGGGCTTGGTTTGGTGTAGGGATGAATTTTTGGGTTGAGTAAATATAAATTTTGGATTGAATATGCAAGTATTGAAGCGGCAATCGAGGCGATTTTGTGTAACTTGTAACGCCGGCGAAAGAACCAAAATTGAATTGGATTTTACGCCTTTTTTGAGGCTACCCAATGCCGATCGCTTTGTAATTCTCCACTTCCAAGGCAAGCCAAAATATTATCGGCAATGGGGGATTTATTCAGTTAAACTTGATGAATATTTTAGTCGAGGTTGGCAACAAATCAAGTTTGACAAGGGATTGACAACCCACGCTTACAGTTTGGATGAAACCAAATACAAAACTTTGCCTAGTTCTGTCATGGTTTATGAAAATGCTAAGTTGGAAGTTAACGAATTATCAGGAGAAATATTAATAAAAAATGACAGGGATTGAACTTTTACAAATAATCTCCCCTCTTGTTGCCTTTGGGGGGATTTTATTTCGGGTCGGAGTTTACACTTCAAAAATTGACCAAAAAATTATGAAGGTTGAGGGGTCTTTATTAGCCAAGATTTCGGAACTCCGATCCGAACTTTTGCTTAAACAAAAAGACTTAAGCAACAATCAAAACATTGATGATTATAAATTTACAAGTCACGAACGCCAATTAAAAGATATCCACTCACATCTAAGGGATGTCGAACGCACTTTAGAAAAAACTATAGGATATGCTCGAAAACCTTATGCGACTTTTGAGGACACCCAAGCCCGCCGCCGACTCCCAGATGGGAGCTGGCTTGAGTACGAAGGCGATCAATAAGTTTTGACTGCATCAGCTTTATTAAAAATATGACTGATTTAAAAGAACTAGGCATCCGACCCGCCGATCCGCTTCCAGAATGTAAAAATTACAATGGATGGATCGCCAGGGCTAGATTTAGGATGACCGATCAAGAAATCATGGTTTTAGATAACCATTATTTCTATGAATCGATCGGTACTGAACTAGAAGGAAAAGAGATATATACATATATCAATTCGGAAACAAAAATTAAAACTATCCCAACGGAAGAAGATCGACTAGCTTCTTTTCGATGGGAGAGAGAAGAGAGAGGTATTAGAAAGAAAGAATCAAGCGAGACTGATGAATACAATGAAGATGATAAAAGTTTCACGGGGCATCTAACTTTTACCCTTAACAAAGAGCGGGGGAATGATGGATTGTTTTTGGGGACTGGATTGAAATTTTCTGCTGTTGTCAGGATCATTTCAGTGGCATCAACAGAAGTAGAAAACACTAATCCCCGCCATCATTGGTGGATATTTCAAGGGGAACCTGAAGACCTTGACAAGCTGTATGAATGGCTTAAAAAGAATTATGAATATAGCCAGGAGACAATCCAGAATAACGATTATTCCGCCTACGCTATTGATGTAAACGAAGATTATGATGGGACTTATTGTAGCCGAGGAACTCTAGATGGCTGGGGATTTTACGGGGCAATTTGCCGATTTTACAACACAATTACCGTCCGCACTTTCAATAAAATCGTGAGTGTTCAGCAAAACGGCAGCGACGTTCGGGCCCGAGTTCGCGATATGCAATTAGGGCGAAAAAATCCTTGGATTCCATTTGAACCTCGCTATCAAGATCATGTCTACTGGATCGACTTTCCCAAAGACCCAAATCTTAGGCCTTTGCATAAAAAGGGGGAATTGGGGCTGAAAGGCAAACTTCGGAAGACAACCGATAACTTGATAGGGCTGCCGGGTACTGATGCCTACGATGTAGAACTGTATTTGCCCAAGAAAGAAATAGTAGGAGGGGAGGAAGTCGAAGTTCCCGACCAGTCTATTTCGGCTCGGCTGGATAGCGTCGAGTTCTACTATTGCGGATGCGTTGATGGTGAAATCGAATGCGAGGATAAGGACGGAAATGTTTGTTGTGTTGACTGCTGCAAGATTGGGGAAACTGTTTTAGCTGCGTATAGCAGCCAAAAATAAATTGTGATTTTGGCTTATGAAGCCCCAGGAGCCTCATAAGCCTCGTGCCGCGTGTTCAAATCACGCCTGAGCCATCGAAAAGCTAATGATAGAATCGGCTCTGGCTAAGGCTTTGAGCCGATTTGTCTTTGCCCCCTGGGGCTGAAAAATTCAAGCCCAGGGGCCGGGGTTTTGCCCCCAAACCTAGCTTTTTGACGATCGTTTGACGATCCTATGTTTTGAGTGTCTCTCGACTTCCAAAATCAGAGGACTCTACAGGTAGCGCAATCTGTCGAAATTCCCGTCAGTAGTGAATATTAGCTGACGATCCTCTCCGGCTAAATCTCCGGCACTTCCGATCGGGTCAGCCCGGCGTAGTGCTTTAAAATCACTTCGGGACTGTTCCCGACCCAGTGAGCGACTTGTTGAATTGGGACTCCTGCTTCGAGCGTGAGGGTTATAAAAGTGTGCCTTGCGTGATATACGCCCCGATACTCAAAATCAAGAGAGTTTAAGACTTTCTGCCAATGGCGGCGGGTAAAACTGCTTAAGTTAATAACCCTACCCTTGGTATTGGTGAAAATTGCCGATCGCGCACCCCCGGTAATATCGGTTTGGTCTACCAAGACCTCATCGAGCTGTTCGTTGATGGGAAATTTTCGTGTTGTCCCGGTCTTGGTCGTCTTGCGTTCCCCTTCGGTCAGACTCTCGGAGAAAATAACATGAGTCATGGCGAAAGAAATGTGTCGCCATTCGAGGGCGATCGCCTCCGATGGTCTGCATCCGGTATAGAACAGGAACTTAACAAAGTTGGTGTAATGCCGCGCAGCTTCATCGTCGGCGAAGGCTTCGATAATCGCGTCGCGTTCGGCGGCGGTGAATGGATTTATCGAGCGTTTAGGTTGTTTGGGCGGCTTCATATTCTCGAATGGGTTTGTCGATATCATTTCTTGCTCGACTGCCCAAGCACAGGCAGCGCTGATTTTAGCCAGAGTTCGCCGGACGGCATCGGCGCTGTAATTTTCCAAAAGCCAATTTCGGATTTTTGGGGCATCTGCCAGCCGCCGCGATGGTGCAGCGGCGATCCTCTTTTGTGTGGTTGTAAAATTTCTAACCGAACTTCTCGCGATCTGGCTTTTCTTGTGGGAGAAGTACGCCTCGAAAATTTCTCCCAAGTCGTGATGTTTGGGCGGGTCGTAAGTGCGTCGGCGGTATTTGTCGAGTGTTGGGTCAAATGCCCCCAAGAGAATATCCCTCTCGATTTGCGCGGCTCGTTCACGGGCGATCGCTCGATTGGCTGGGGTGTCAGTTAGGCTCAAGCTGAAATAGACTTGCTTCCCCTGGTAAACCTCGCGGGGCAGTCGAAGCCTTAATCGTCCCCGCAGCGCACAAACTGTCACACTGCCTTTAGGGTGTCTGCTCATGGGTTAGAAGGGGATAGCGTCTTGTATTTTTCCGGCTTCGTCAATTTCAATCTCAAATGGCGCGATCGCGCGAACTAACTTCTCGTTCCGCGTGAGCCAGAGTAGATGCTCTAGGAAGGCAAAATCGTGAACGGGCAGATAAAAATCTATCCATTGCCGTTGATGGTTGCTGCCAATGGAAAAGTAACTCCATCCAATTGCTATGTTGATATCGATTTCATAGAAGCGATCTGTGATGACCGTGACATGAAGATTTAAGTTAGGCATCGTTAGGATTTTCTCCCTTTTACAAAGTCAGTTGACGGGTGGTTCGTCGCAAAACTGCCCCAATGTTTAGCCGTCGCACGGATTCGCTTAAAGTCGAATCCTTTGATAGTTAGCGGTTCGTTGGTGGCCGCCGCTTTCAGTTTTTCGTCAGAGCCAATGTAGAAGACGCGATCGCCCTTTTTCAATATCTCCCCGCTGGCATCTCGAATCGTTGGCGGTTCCCACATCACTGGATCGATTTCGAGGCGTTCATTAGTTTCGGCGTATCCCACGATTTTTCCGGTTTCGGCATAACCAGCAACCTTAACAATTGCGCGGTCAAATTCGAGGCATTCGATCTGATCGCCGATCGCCGGAAGCGATCGCGCGATCGCCCCACGATCACTTCGATGATCACTTTCGGATTCAGGCTGTGTGGGCGTTTCGGGCTGAAGTGATCTTGTATCAGTATTTTTTTGCTTTTCTGTTGCTTCAGAAGCGATCGCAGAAGTGATACAAAGATCACTTCCCTCAATATCCTTGCTGTCACTAGGTTCTGGACTGATACAAGGTGCGATCGCTTCCGGTTTTTGGGGCGATCGCGACTGATCGTCGAAGTGATCCGCGATCGCTTCGAGATTGCGTTGAGCCTTACTTTTTAAATTAAAGCCGTCGTCAAGCAAATCATCCGGTACATAGTAGAGGACGTGATTAGCTTTCCTGGTCTTCTCAATCATTCGCTCGTTGTGGAGTCGAGCCGTGGTTTGGCGAACGGTG
>JBKHDX010000110.1:0-15041 GCA_046541115.1 Spirulinaceae cyanobacterium
AATAACCAACAACCAATAACCAACAACCAACAACCAACAACCAACAACCAACAACCAACAACCAACAGATGATAACTTCGCTACAGACAATGGGTACTCTCTAAACAAGAGGTCGCTGAGTTAATTCCCAACGACCCTTGGAGTAGAAGCTGCTTTTATCAACAAAGAGTTTTTCAGTAACCCTGGAAAACTCTTTTAATCCTCCCGTTGCGAGAAAGTTAGCGCGATCGCGCCTTAGCCATTTCCTATCATGGAAAAGAAAGGCCCATTGCCCCTCGCAACCCCAATATAAAAATTTAGTTTTAGTTCTTGTCTCGGCCCCTTCGCGGCCGTCTTCCCCTCACTGATTATCGATCTTCGACCGGGAAAACCGTTATGTCTCAACGTCGCCAACCCAAACCACCCCAACCCAACCGTCCTCGTTTTGCCGGACTTCGTTCCTTCTTTCGAGGACTCAGCCGCTTCATCAGTAACATTTTGTCGGGAATTCAACGACGCTTGTTTGTCCTCGGACGAGAGCGGCCCAGAGCCACGGCCGGTTTTGTGTTACCCACAGTCATCATGGTCGTGTTGGTGGTCACTCTGCTGACCTTAACCATTGTGTTTCGCTCCTTCGACCGCAGCAGAAATGCCAGCAACGTCCGCATTTCCCAAGCGACTCTAGAAGCGGCCAGTCCCGCCGTAGAACGGGCTACAGCCAAGCTCGACAGCTTGTTTAGCGATCCCCGTCTGCCTCGGTCTACCCCGTCAGATTCGGCGTTATATGGCTTATTGAGCGACCCCCAAAACGACGACAAATTCACCTTTGACGACGAGGTGCGGGTGGAATTGGCTTATGACTTTGGCAATGGGAATGGCGGCGACCCAGATAAGACAATCAACACAGGCGGTACTCTGGCATTAGAACGGGATGAGCAAATCACCACTGCTTGGAAATATCCCGTTGATACAGACAATAACGGCAAATACGACAGCTTCACTATCTACAGCATTTTATTCCGCACCCCCGAACAAGAAAATGATGGCGACCTCGCTCGCTCACGCAGCCCCATCGAAGCCCGGACTCGTCCGATGGATGATGGTTCTGGGTCGGGTTTTTGTGCGGCAGCCCTCAACACCAGTGCGAAATTGGTCAGCCAAGGCGGTTGGTATAAATCCGGCAGCAAACTGAAAAAAAGCTTCTTTGTTTATACCGCGACAGTTCCGATTACCAATGAAAACCAAGCGGGTCTAATTACAGCGAATAATGGCGGTGATGGGGATGACGGTACAAACGAACCCCGACCGCGATTAGGTACAGCCAGAGATCCTGAAAACTACGAAACAAAACCCAATGCTGGCTTTACCGCCCTGGAATATCAACAAGACCGAGCGCGTATCCCCTTGGGCAACTATGCAGTTGTGTTTGAAGATGACTTAGCGGTCGTTTCGAGTACGCCCCTTTATCTCAACGGTAGTATTATCGCCAACAGCAACTTGTTCCTGTCTCCTGCTGCGAATTCCTCAGACGGAAAGGTGCGACTGTATCAAGTCAGCGCCCCTATTTCCTGTTTTTATCAAGAAGAAAACAGTAAAGTCTTTGTCGGCGGTCATTTGATCAACTCGCCCCCCGCTCAAGCATCTAATCAGGGTCACAATACCCCGGTTCACCTGTTTAAACCCGACGCAACGCCATCTCTGAACCAAACCCTGAAAGGAGACAATCAATCGGCAGTTGTTGGGGAAAGTCCTGAAAAAACGGTTTACAACAGTGCCGCTTATACGGCTCGGATTAACCGTTTGGTGGATGAATGGATTGCGGATAATTCTGACGATGGGGACCAAGTATATAGAGCCACCGACCCCAAAGACGTACAAGATGCCGTGAAAGACTTTAACGGCAGTACTGATGAGAAATCCGAAAAAAGACAACAAGCTTTATTCAACCATTTCAAAAACCGGATGCGTAAAGTTCCTTTTAAAGAAGAACCCGAAATCGATCCGGATTCAATGACTACTTTGAAGGACGGGACTTATCAAGGGACTGGGGACAACTTGCGACCGCAAGATACCTGGATTTTCCCGTACGATCCCGATGACGGTAAAAGTAGTGGCGGCTACGCTCAAATTGACTTGAACCTCGATGGCACTAAAGTCAAACCCCCCGCTACCGAACCCAGAACACTACGCCAAGATGGTGAAGAAAACTACATTGGCGATCGCATCCAGGTCGGAAACAATTTACCGGCAGTTTGGTACAAAAATAATCAGCCTGTTGGTGAAGATGATCTACAAGAAATTGTCGGAACTGTCTGGAACAAAGACGAAACTCCCCCCACAGATACCCCTCGCGGTCGCTATACCCAAGTCAAAATCTTGTCTGACGTAGGGGATAAAAGTCGCGGCGGCTTCTGGGAAATAGCCGCAGCCACTCAACCGGAAAACAAATTAGCCGGGGAAGGCGGTCTGCGGATTATTACCGGGGCGGGTGTGTACGAGCGCAAGTCTTCTTTCTTGCCGCCACCGCCTGAAGAAACCATTAACTCTTACACAGTAGTTTGGCCCGATACTATGCCCATGTCACCTGTGCCTGGCTCGAAAGTTTATGACAACGATCCCGACAGTCCAACTTATCAGCAATGGGTAGACCTAGCGACTGCAACACGCACTGCTCCCACAGACAGCATTGACCCTGAAACTCCTAAGTATGCCAAAGGCGATCTTAAAATGCGGGCTTCGGCAGTGTACCACTATGCTCAGGATATTTATGAAGATGACAACGTACAAACGCCGATTGCTTGTGTCAGCAGTTACTACGATCCCAGTACTGAGGAGTCAGCCAGAAATACCGATAACTTACCTAATGTAAGTGGTGATGGAGGAACTCAACCTGTTGCGACCAACGATCCTATAGGTTCAAATAATGGTGTTGTTTACAGCGTTAGTGCAACATCTCAAGCAATGGGAGGGTGGCTAACACAAGTCGAGACACAAGCTGACCTCGTATATCCAGATGGGCGTTTTGTTAATGAGCAGCTACATAAAGCTGTAAAGGCTCTTAACAGTGGAACCCCAGCTTCTTCACTGTCAATTGCTTCCCAAGCTGCAATTGATTCAACTCTTTGTGCTTTGCAAATCCTAAGTGATCCAACAGAAGATCAGGATGAGAAATTTATCAAACATGGTTGGATTCAAGAATTCGCTTTCTTAGACCCCAAAGACATCAAAGGCAATCAAGCAGTCGGAGACCGAGACAGCTTAAAAGCCAGCAATAACATTAATAGTGTTGGCACTAACTACGCTGACCCCAACAACGACTACAACCTCCCCATTGAGGAGCGTCAACCCACAGAAGTCCGCGTTACCGCCATTAACTTAGACGAACTACGCCAACGACAAATTCCTTTTGCTGGGGGGGTTGATAGCACTTCTCCATCACCAGAGTTTCTCTTACCCAATAGCGGCATTATCTACGCCAGTCGCGACGATGCCTTACCGGATATCAGCGCTGCATCAAGTAACCTAGCAACGGCTTCAGAACTCAAAGATAGTGCTGTAGACTACAAGCTCGACCCCACCCGCCGTCCGAATGGCATTATGGTCTACAACGGACGAAAACTCGGACGAAATAATGCTAACAGCTTCAATACAGTCGATCCGGGGGAAGCCGAAAAAGGCTTAATCCTCGTCACCAACAACCCCGCTTATGTTTGGGCTAACGAGGTTAAGGGTGGAGGAATATATTCTTTTAATGAACACACCCAAGAGGAGTTCGACGCTGCCCTCGACCTTGATCCCAATAATCCTTGGACAAACTTCTACGATCGTGGTGATACCTTAGGGGAAGAAAACCCCAACTTTGCTTGTCGTAAAGATGACCCGCGTTTGAATGCTTGTACGACCGGGGATGAGTGGCGACCCGCAACGATTGTTTCTGATGCCATTGGCTTCTTATCCGGTAACTTCCGCTTTGGTTATCGCAATGAAGGTGACTTTGATTTGCGAAACAACCAGGATAGTTACTACGAGAACAACTACGGCGACTACACCAATCCGGGTGATATCACCAAAGAAGCCCGGAAGAAACGGTATCTCAACGGCTTCCTCGATAACAACTATGTCACCAACGGCTTGAGTAGTGGCAGTGTCCCTGGTGCCACGACAACCAACGATCTGTCCTACAGTCAAGGTGGGGGGAATTACGTTGCGAGTTCCTACTTCAACAACTTTGTAACTCCCGTACAGCGTCGTCGTCGCGCACGGGAATACTTTATGGAAGTTTGCCCGAAACTCCCTGTTTCCGAATGCGGGGTGAATGATTGGTATGTCAACTATGATGTCTCAACTCCGCGCGTTCCCGGTAACGACAAACGAGTCTATGACGATGGTGTAGTTGGGGCAACCGTCACCAGCTTTAACGCCGGAACAACCGCACGTCCTCCCGATCCAAAATTACAGCGCTTTCCCCGTCGGGTCGCCTTCCAGCGCAATCCTGGTGGTCAGATTGTATTGCGGGAAATCAATACTAGTAAAAATATCGACAATACACAGCAAACCCTCGTACCTCTGGGAATTAAAGGCGGTACGATTACGCCCTATCCTTATAATCGACCGGGTGAAGGCGAAATTCCCGATGAAGCCGACAACGCTCTGTGGTTTGTTCATCCCAACGATGCCAACCAACCTTGGAAACTTGATAATGTAAATCCAAATAACCCAAATCGCTTGGCATATTTGGAATACAAGCCTGCCAGCGAACGGGAAGAATTGCGGCTACCTGATGTGTTGACTTTGACTCCGGAGCAAATGAACAACATCGCGGATGCCGACAACCTCGCTCGCATAAAAACAGCATTCGAAAAGCTAAACGGTTATGAGTTTGATGATCCTACAAACGATATCGACTACGACGATCCAGCAGATTATCTGTTCTGTATTGGTGGAACTGACGAAACAGGACGAGGTTACATGCGACGCTATTCTTCTGTCGGTCAGCTAGAACGAGCAAATTGCACCGAAAACAATGAACTTGCAAAAATTGAAGACGCGCGTACTGCTTTAGATAACTTGACGGGTGCTACCGCAATAACTATCCCCCCAACTGCACCGCTTACAGCCAACGCTCAACTCAATGTCTATCAACTGCCACCAGATAATACTCTGACTGGGACATTAACTCTGGAGCGAGGTAATATCGAAAATCCTATTTTCGTTTTCCAAGCCCAAAATTCTCCCCCTCCTGACGATCCTGACGATCCTACTCCTCCTCCTCCTCCCATCACCTTCAAAAATTTCACTTTGGAATTAGGTGAAGGTGTGAATCCTAACAATATTTTCTGGGTGTCTAAGAGTGGGATGCAGTTCGATAAATCAACTGGAAATAACCTCTTAGCAGGTAACTTCCTGGGTAAATCTGATGGTGATACTAACAACGACAAAGACAATAACTTGAACCCCAATGTAGGTGCCACAGCCAACGACTACAAAACTGAAATTAAAGGTGGACGTTTCCTCGGATTTGAAGGTAGTTTCTCAGTTCCTGATAACACTTTCCGTAGCTTAAACCGCCTAGACTTTAACAACGACCTGATGGGCGGTGGTACTACCTTTGAACCCAACTTCTATGTTGAAGGCACAAGCTACAACGGCTTCCACCCGGTTTTAGTTCCTGTATTGCAAGTCCATACCCCCCACAATACAGATACTTTTGGCAACGGTAATCCCGATGGTTCGGGAAGTAACGTAGAAGATACCAAGTGGCGACAAATTGCCGCATCGAGCGAATTTAACATCGTGTTTGCTGCCGGAAACGCCCCCGCTCGTCCAGGGGAACCCGATGGTGGTATTGCCAACTTCGCCAACCTCATCGAAGGCTGGGATGAGGTCAACTACCGCATCAACGGGTCGCAGATGGAGTTTGAACGAGCTTCCTTTGCCACCAGTCCCTATCGCCCCGTGATTGTTGAATACAATGACACAGGCTCAAGAGGCGGGCCGTTTAACTTCAGTCAGACCTATAAAACTGGTAACGGTGAGGGTCGCGTTCCCTATACAGGCGTACCAAACCGCTTGTTTGGTTACGATGTCGGCTTGTTGAGCCAAACCCCTGACTTGTTCAGCAGTCGCTTTACGGCTCTGTCTCCAGGAAGACCCGATGAATTTTTCCGGGAAGTCGGTCGCAATGACGATTGGGTACAAACCTTGCTCTGTGCCAAGAATGCAGGAATTGATCAACCTGCCATCAACACCGATCAACGCCCGCAAAACTTCTGTAACAGCAAGACTGGAGGTTAAAACATCATGAAAAACCGGTCATTTTTCAAACCCAAACCCACAACGAGCGAGTCTGGTTTCACCATCATCGAATCCCTACTGGGCATTTTGATTATTACCATCATGCTGGTGGGCATTGCCCCGGTACTCACCCTGGCCGTAGCCAACCGCGTCCAAGCCAAACGAGTCGAAGCCGCTTCCCAAGCCGCCCAAGGGTATATCGACTCGGTGCGCTCTGGCCGCATTTCCCACCCCCAAAAAAACGCCACCACCTTCGAGATGCGGAGTGATGCGTTATCGGATCAACCCGTCCCCCAAAAAGGGGCTTTAGACTGCCCCACAGCCAGCGCTTACTGTACCGGGCCGACCATCAACTTATTCTGCGTCGATGGGGATGATGATGGCGAGTGTACCGCCAACAGCGCCAAAGATTTAATCGTTCAGGGCTTTGGTTATATTCCCAATGATGACAGTACAGTCAACACCCGGAGTTACTATAGCTATAAGTTGGGGGTACGAGTTTATCGGGCTGATGGCTTTAGCGCGGGTGGTGCTTTTACCAAAGCCTCAGACAACAATCGCACCAGCGGCCAGCAAAAAACATTTGGCGCAATGGCTCTCAATACGCCTTTGTTTGAACAAGCCGCAGAAATCGCTGTAGAAGACGGGGAATTTAGCGACTTATGCCGGGACGCTGGACTAAGCGCAAACGAATGCAATTAGTCCCTCACCCGCAATGGAGTTCGGCCCAAGGAGAACCAAGGAATAGATCATGAGTACCATCCAACTGTTGCTGAAATATAAATTCAAGAATAGCCCAAAGCGTCGCGCTGAGGGTGGCTTCACGCTCATTGAACTGCTGGTGGCGATGATCATTGCGGTGATTATCATTACCCCGGTGTTGGGGTTTATGGTCAGTTTGATGAACACCGACCGCCAGGAACAAGCCAAAGCAACTTCGGAACAAGAGTTGCAAACGGCAATCAACTTTATGACCCAAGACCTCCAGCAAGCGGTTTATATCTACGACAACGACGGCTTGAGCCGCAATCACAATAACACCGATGCTTCTCAATCCGGGATTGGCAATCAAATTCCGAGTACCAATACCTTTGGCTGTCCGGATGGGGCGACTTGTACGCCGGTGTTGGTGTTTTGGAAACGCCAGTTTTTAGACCGAAATACCAAGATTACCAATAATGATACTGTTGGCGACATTATGGCGAATCCGAAGGTGCGCGGCGTACCGGGGGATACTTTTGTGTATTCCTTGGTGGGCTACTCCCTCATCGAAGGCGGTGGGACGAATACCCCTTGGTCGGATGTGGCGCGAATTGCTCGGTTTGAAATCCGCGACGGTATTTTAGAACAAGATGGTACGACCTATGCTGCTCCTCCTGAAGCTGGCTTTAAACCCTTTGACCTCAGCCTTGCCTCCGGTCTGGAAAATGTGATGAACCAATGGCAGAAGAACCCTAATGAAAATTTCAGGGTGGGGGATGTCTTGGTAGACTACATTGCCGGGACAGGTCAGGATGTGCCGTCTCCCGTGGTTTGCGATACCGATAATACTATCAATACGAAACAACGCATTTCGGCCGGAGATAATGCTTTTGTGGCTTGCGTGGACGTAGAAAACGGCACAGCCAGGGTTTACGTCCGAGGTAATGCTTTAGCCCGCATTCAAACTGATTCTAAGTATCGAGAGGCACGTTCTTCCTTTTTCCCGTTGGTGAGTACCCAGGTAGAAGCACGCGGTTTCTTGTTTAATCAATAAGGCGGCACGTTGAACAATCGGATGGAACCATGAATTATTTTTTATTTTTACACCAAAAGTTAGCACGGCTTCGCCAAAGACATCCACCGCAAGCGTCAGACCAAGCGGGATTCACTTTGATTGAGTTAATCGTCGTGGTGGTGATGATTGCTATTCTCGCGGCGATTCTGGCTCCGAGTTGGATTGGTTTTCTCAATCAACGTCGGGTCAATGCGTCTGAAAATGCTATTTTCCGAGCGATTAATGAAGCCCAAAGCCAAGCTAGAGCCACCAACCAACCCTACAGCGTCAGTTTTCGCATGAATAATGGCATCCCCCAAGCGGCGGTGTATCAAGCGCAGTATGTTGAGAATGGCACCGCTGATGAGAAGTTTACTAATCCTAACGGGGCTGACTTCCGGTTTTGGGAAAATTTAGGGGAAAACATCGAACTCAAATCGGGTCAGGTGGTGATGGGAACGAATATTACCCAAAACGGTAGTCCCAATCAAGCCAGCACGACAATGCAGTATGGGACAAATCTCACCCTGTCGGCTAATGCGGAGACGGGGGTCAACCATACGATTACTTTTGATGAAAGGGGAATGTTGATGCCCTTCACTGAACCCGATACAGGGACAAATAATACAATTCCTGGCTTAATTATTACAGTTGCCAAGCCCCAAGGGGGCAATAATGGCAATTTACCTGTTACAAGTTCGGCCCGTTGTGTCAAGGTGTTGACTTTGATTGGTTCTGTGAGGACCGATCGCGGTGCTGATTGTATCCCCTGATACTTTTGACAAATCGCGGGACGGGGCTTTCAAACTCTTGAATTTTTCCTTGAAAAAGTTGCTACAATTCATTTAGCGGGTGTATCTTTTAAATGAATCAAAATGCAATGTTCGTCTCGGCAACGCGCTCTCTCTTCCGAGTCTGGCTTAACTCTCATTGAGTTGATTGTGGTGGTGGTTATTATTGGGATTTTGGCGGCGATTGTGGCACCAACCTGGCTACAGTTTCTCAACCGTCAAAAGCTCAATTCTGGTATTAACAGGGCTTATAACGCGATGCGAACGGCCCAAAGCCAAGCCCAAACTCAGAATATTCCTTGGCAGGCCAGTTTCCGCGAATATAACGGCCGAGTACAAGTGGCAGTCCATCCTGCCCATGAAACGGAGTTTGTGCCGATCGCGGTGTTAAGTAACCTGTCTTATTGGCAAGATTTACCCGCAGGGGTGGCAATTGATAAAGAGAAAAACGATCGCGATCGCTATGAAACGAGTTTAACCCGCCAGACGACCCAAGGGCCGTGGCGGGTTCAGTTTAATTATCTGGGTTGCCCGATTCGCACTTATGATGATTATTGCGGTCAGACTTCTCTACAAGCGTTAGGCCGCATTACCCTTAAGTCGGAAAATGGGGGCAAAATGCGACGGTGCGCGATCGTTTCGACGTTAATCGGGTCGATGCGGGTCGGACGGGATTATCCTCGACCCGACAGTACCGAAAAATATTGCCACTAAGTTAGTCTTTAGGGCCTACCCGTTGCCGCGATCGCGCTTTCGAGATTAGCGGCTTTAAGTAATGCTTCCCAATCTGCGTGCCAGGAAGCGGATTCTGCTTGATTCCGTAAATTTCCCACTATAGTTAAGGCATCATACCAAATACCGTACTGAGCCAACACTTGCGCCGTTTCGCGGGGGGTTGTGGCAGTGGCTAACTCCCTTTCGAGTTCGGGACTGGGGGTAATCGATTGTATCCATCCTTGAGCAAATACCACCGCTTCGCTATTTTGCGTTGGATTTTCGCAATTGACCACAATCAGCCAATTGTAATCGCGATCGCGCTCTAATTCCGGCGCAGTTTCGGGCAGAGTATAACCCATCACTCCCGGTTGAGTCGGGGGCGTTAATTGAGCAATATGTACATTCTCCTCATCATTTCGCAAAATAAACTCAAGGGAGTGATAATCATCGGGCCCATAGGGAATATAAAACCAAAACGTCGGCTTAGTTTCGAGGCTATATTCCACCGCGAGACTATGCTCAGTCACCGGAACGAGAGCGACTAATTCTTCCGGTCTGGCGGTACTACAGCGAGTCATGGGATTGCGACTGCCTCCCCCCCGGCGATCCCCCGGTCTGCCGCGGCCGGTGAGGTCTGGGGTTTCATACTGTACGACGCGGCGTTCTAGCTCATTCTGAGACGATTGGGCGACACTGGGCAGGATTCCCGCTATCGCTATCAAAATGGAGGCGCAAGACAAGCCGAAAGCAGCATGGCGTAAAATAGCAGTTTTCATAAGATTAAGCGTACAAAGAAAGTAGAGTTGCCTGTTTCTATCTTGTCGGATGTTTAGCATCAAAAAAGGGATGGGCGAAGACTTTTCCCTTTTCCGCTTCCATCGGTAGAAAAGTATAACGTCGATAAATGGCACAAGTTCCCGCCCCCATTCCCACCGCAATCAGGATGGGAACCACCGGTAACCATAGCCCCGTTTGCCAAAACAAAATCGTCCCTCCACCCCAGATCGGCAAGCTAGAACTGCCCAAAATCGTCAGGGCCACTTTGCGATCGCACAACAGGGCCGCCCCCCCCAAACTAACCCCCATCGCGATCGCGATCGTTTCCCCCCACCCCGGCCACCAAGAAATCAACGGCCGTCCATCTTTCACCGCGCTCACGATTTGACTAACCCCGTGAGCTTGTACCATTACCCCCGGTTGCTCCCGGCCCAAGGGAGTATGGTGCAGATCGCCAAAAGCGCGGTCTGTGGTGCCGATCATCACAATGCGGTCTTTGATCCATTGCGGGGGGACTTCATCGTTTAAAACCGCTTGTAAGGTCACTTGAGGAGCCAGTTGAGGATGGGAGCGATAATTCAACGGAATTTGATAACCCCCTTTGTCGCCAATCCGATAACCCCCACTGGGCAAATTTAAGGTTTTGAGGCGGGTTTCGCCAATTTGTAAGTCACCATTTGCCAAAACTTCTGAGGTAATGCCTTCGGGTTGGAGATAGCGCAACGCCGTTAATAAATTCAACGAAACGCTACTGGCACACAAGGAATTTTGCGGGGGAGCTAAACCCAACAACTGCCGACGCACCACCCCATCTCGATCCAGAATGAGATCGGAAAAACCTACTCGCTCTATGTTGTTTTGGAGTTCGGGAGGCGGTGCAACCCCTGGATTGTCGCGATCGTCAGCGACTTTACAAACGGCTAAAAAACGGTCGTCGTTTTGAAAGCGTTGCCCCAAAGATTTGTATTGGGCTTCCACGGGGAAATCGCGATAAATATCCAACGCCACAACGCGGGGTTGATGTTGGGCGAGTTTGTCTAAAAGTTCCTCTAATACGGCATTAGAAAGGGACGAGCCGCGCCGTTGTTGGGGGTCTTGGGCTTGGACATCGTTTCCGGTGACTTTGACAATGAGCAGCCGATCGTCAAGGGCTTCTGAGGGGCGCGATCGCAACCAATAATCTAAGGTTTTGAGTTCTAGGGCTTGCAATGCTCCTAAGCTACGCATCCCCGTTAAGACCGAGGTAATCAGGACTACACCGAGCCAAAATTGCCAAGAGAGAACCGGTTGAAGTTGAGACCAGCCCCATTCCCGACGAGATAAACCAGGGGTTAAATCTTGCCAACGGGGAGGAATTGCACTGGGGTTTTGGCAAATAATCGGCAACCAAGAAGCACAGGGAAAATCCGCCTCAATGCCTTGTAAGCGTTCTCTGGCTTCGCGAGTCGCAACGTAAAGGGATTTTCCTCGGCCATAGGCCATGAGAAAGTCGGTGAGAAAGACCTGAGCCACCCGATCCGGGACGGGTTCGCGCATGACCATGAGTTGGGGCAGATGGAGGTCTGCCAGTTGTTTAGCCAGTCCTAAGCCGTCGCAGGAGTTGAAAACGGCCAGTTGTAAGCCGTGGGCGATCGCGGCTTTGAGGGCGTGACGCAGTTGAGCAATGGTAAGGGTTTCGAGGGGGTTAATTTCGATTTCCCCAATGTCTCCGACTTGATTGGAACTGTGACCGGCAAAAAAGAGAATATCCCACCCGGTTTCATCCCACAACCAGCGATTGAGTTCGGCCCGTTGGGGTTCGACAAGAAAGATAATTTCGGCGTTGGGGAGTTGTTCGAGAAGGGCGCGATCGCGCTGAATATCAATGCCTTCTCCGTTGCCTAAAATTGCCAGAATACGGACTTTTTGAGGGTTGGGACGATGTTTGGGTTGTACTCGGTCGTATTCGGCGGTGCTGAGGCTAATTTCGGCGTAGGGATAATCTTCGAGGAAGTGCCAAAAATGCCAGGGTAAATGACGTAAGTCGCGATCGTCGGTTTCGAGGATAATACGAATTTCTTTTTTCGGCGACAGTTTGGTGCGGAGTTGTCGCTCGATTTTTTGAAACGAGGGAGAATCTAACCAACCGTTGAGACGGGCTTTGATTGTTTCGCACAGATCGTGAAATTCAGCGAGGGATACATGGGTTAGCCCGTCTTCTTCAAACTCTAGGGTGAAGGCTGATTTGTCCCGTCGCGTCCCCCGATCTTGATATTGGAGGGCATCATATTGCGATCGCCACTCTCGATACAATGCCGGTAATTCGGGGATGGGGGGAAGACTACCCGTCCATTTGATGGGAGTTGTTTGGCCTGGGTCCCATAACAAGGCAGTGACGGCGTTAAATCCGTGTTGACAGTTCCCGACTCCTAAGTTTAAAAGGACAATTTGACTCATCGAATCTGCGATCCCTTATCTTAAATTGAAAACATAGCAATTCTTTCCGGGGTTTGGGGTGGGGATCGGTGTCAGCCGACGAAAGCTTTAATCAAGTTTTGATGAAATTTTCGTAAAGTCTGACAGAAGCAGTATTTTCGAGAAAACCCTCGAAGCGCTTAGGCGGTTTCAAGCCAATCGAAGATTAAATCTATTTGTTTGAGGGAAATTAAGCCGTATTTCCACAACAACATGGTTAAATGACTGAGTTGTAAGTTTTGTTCTTCGTGGCGCAGGGCGATCGCAATGGATTCAGAAGGAATGGCGAGTTCGTCTTGGAGAAATTGGATAAAACGGGCTTTCATGGTTTTTTAACAAATGAGGTTGACTAAAAAGGGGGAATTTAAATCAGATTTCTGGTAACTTCAGGGATCGATCTGGCTTTTCCGCAGAATATTTAAAATAATATGGGGTCAATCGATGATTTTGATTTTGCCTCTGCGGATGGCGTAAAGCAGGCGATTGACTGCTTCTCGGTCTTCTGGGTCTAGGGACTCATCCAATGTCGCCGCCAGCAGTCCATAGCGATCGGCTTTGGTGATACAACCTGTAATACGGGTAGATGCCAAAATCGCAGCAATTGAACCGGGGATGAGTTGAAGATGAGGAGACATAATTTTTTCCTCGTTGAAGATCGGTAGACTGCATCCTTACTATCGCCGATCTGAACGCTGCTGGACGCGATCGCTCCCCCGTTTTGCCGTGATTCGAGGCGCAGTTGAAAGCGATCGCACTAACCCATTGAGGGCGATCTTAAACACCGGTTATCAGCGATCTCCATCACAAAGGGCGATCGCCTTAATCTGCTACAATACTATAGCAGTCTGTCTTTGACCGGTGCGATCGCCCCAGGTCATCCTTCCCTACTCTTAATCGCAAGTTGGCATTTTGTGACCGGATCAATTGACATTTTGGCCCGGATGCTCTAGGTTGGGTATGTAACAAGTAAGACGTTCATCTTGCCACCGACAAATAGCCAGTGACAAGACGGAAGTAGGCAAGCAAATGCTGAAGGAACGCACCGCATCTTGTACCGCATTTATTCAAAAGGAAATCATGATGCTTGCGCCTTTATTAATTAATTTGGTTGTTGCCTGCATCGCCGTTTGTCTGACAATCAATACAAAGGAAGAAATCGTCAAAGTGGCGGCTGCTTTCATCGCAGTAATTAGCTTATTTCTTTGTCTGTTTTTCGCTCCTTGGTTAGTCAAACTGCTGATTGTGGCAATCCCTCTACTCTGGGAAAAGCTCAAGCCGCAAAACTTACCCGAGTAGAATTCATTTCTACCCTCTAAGCTGGCGAGACAACAATCACTCCAATGGTTTGAGGTCGATCGACGCTGTACAACCCACAAGTCAAATCAATCAATTGCTGGGGTACAGCGCCTAGATTCTCAAACACCCCTCCTCTAGATTCACAAAGAAATTTCCGAAATTTGCGCTAACCTAGACGACCAATCCGTTTCGACTTGGGACTCAGGGCGCTGACATAAAGCCGCAAAGTCACAGCGATCGCACAGAGATTGTTGTGTTGTTGGGACTTGAGGAAACGGCAGTTTGTCGTCCCAATATTGCCCCAAATACTGGTTAAGTTGGGAGAGCAAGTGGGTTAAGTCCCGATGAGTTTGTTCGTGTTTTTGGCGGTTGTAAGTCAATGTCAAAGACTCAGGTTCTTTCGGTAAACGGACAAACCAATAAGTCATCGAAAGTTGTTCGGGTTCATAATCCGACGTTTGAGCCAAAACGTACAAATATAAACGAGTTTGCCAATTTTGAGCAATCCGCTTCCTTTGCTTGGGTTGAGGATAAGTCTTCCAATCGATAATTTGGGCGCTTTGGGGAGTCGCGATCAGCAGATCGTAAACCACCGTCAACCAAGCATCCGCCACCATCAGCGATCGCCCGTGTTCTGCCTCTCGAAAGGTTCCCGGTTGCGCTACAAATAAATGGGGCGCTGCTATTTTCAACGCCGCGATCGCCTCTTTCAGGGCTTGGTCTTCTTGCAACAATCCCTCAATCGGTAACCCCAACTCCTGCTGCTGCATCATCAAGTGAAAGCGATTCCCCCACTCCCCCGACTCTTGCAGTTTGGGGTCATTGGGCGATCCTAACCGATCCAGATACAGATGCTGAAACTTGCGCGGACAAGTTTCTAACATATTGAGATGGCCTTGAGATAAACGTAACATTTGGTTGTTGGTTATTGGTTATTGGTTGTTGCTTCTGCCCACTGCTAAAAAAAACTGATTACT
>JBKHDX010000111.1:0-14925 GCA_046541115.1 Spirulinaceae cyanobacterium
TACTGTCGCGACACAGCTTAAATGGTGGGTTACGGCGGATAGCCAGATTGCAGTCATAGCTTATGTTTTAGCCGCCTAACCCACCCTACACGAAAGCCCTGTTTTAGCGGTGTCGCGGCACTACTGGCTATAGCGCTACGATCGTGGCTTGGGACATCAAGTGTTGAGGCTCAAAGCTATCTTATGGTGGGCGATGCCCACCCTACACAATGTCCTAATGTTTGGCTGTAGCGCTATACAAATCTGTATTGGGGAATTTCGTGATTTTGTATGCAACTGACGCTGATGCTGCTAATGTAATCTCAAAATATTGCGTCGTCAGTATTTTTGCCCAGAAAGAAAAATCCGCTACCGAGAGGTAACGGATTGAAGGGGGTCAGATTTTAGCAAAAAGGAAAAAAGTTAGCGATTTCTGACCAAATCCCCCGCAGGTGCAGAAACCTGACTATCTTGGGTAATGCGAATTTGACTGAGAACCGTCACAGCGCGGCGATACTGCGGATCGTCAAATGTACCCCGTAAAGAGGGATTCAACCCTAGAAGCTGCTCCTGGACGCCGGTGAGGTCGATTTCGATGTCGGGGGTAATCCCTTTTTTGTTGATATCAACGCCACTGGGGGGATAGTAGCGGGAAACCGTCACCGCCAAACCCGAACCATCAGAAAGGGAGTGAACCGATTGTACCGTTCCCTTGCCAAAGGTGCGCGTTCCGACAATGGTGGCGCGACCGCTATCTTTAAGGGCCCCGGCTAAAATTTCGCTGGCACTTGCCGAATAATTATCCACCAAAACCACTAACGGCAGTGTGGTCAATGCGGTGCGATTGGCGGAATATTCTTGGTCGCCCCCTTGTCGGTCAATGGTTTTGACAATTGCGCCTGTTTCCATCCACATCCGGGCGATATCGACGCTGGCGAATAACAAGCCCCCTGGATTACCCCGCAAATCTAAAACAAAGCCTTCAACATCCTCAGTTTCTAATTCTTCAATCGCCTCTTTCATTTGTTCGGCGGCATGGGAACTAAATTCATCAAGGCGCATATAGCCCACTTTCATTTGTCCTTCATTCCTAATACTGTAATGTAGTACCGGAACTTCGACATTGGCGCGGGTGAGGGTAATCTCAAAAATCCCTTCTGCTTCGCGCGAAAGTTGCAGGGTGACTTCTGTGCCTTCTTCCCCTTTGATGGCTTCTGTAGCTTGTTCGAGGGACATCAAGGCGGTGGGTTTGTCGTCGATGCGAAGAATGCGATCGCCTGGGATAATCCCCGCTTCACTGGCTGGAGAATTGTTTAGGGGTTCGACGACTGTTAAGGTTTGAGTCTCAGGATTAACTTCTAAGCGAATTCCTAAACCAGAGGTTTCTCCGGTGGTTTGGGCAGTGAGGTCGTCAAATTGTTTGGGAGTCAGAAAGCGAGTATGGGGATCCCCCAAAGACCGTAAAGCTTGGCGAATGGCGCTGTAAGCTTGGTTTGGGGAGGTGTATTGGCGACTGAGGAGGTCTTCACGGATGTTTAGCCATTCCTCGGCATCGAAGGTGGTGTGGACAAATTCTCGGTTCACGATTTGCCACATCTCGTCCACGATCGCTTTCGGATTGTCTTCGAGGGTGGATTCGGCTTGAACTGAGGTGATGGTACTGGGAACCACGAGAGTTGCCGCCGCTAAGGTCGCGATCGCGCTGTTGACGAGCATTTTGGGCAGAATAGCAAGGGGGTTGTGGGGTGGTTGATTCATGGGGTCGTGGAAGACATGAATAGGTTGACAACAGTAAGGCTATATGATATCTAATTCTACGATCTTTCGTTGGGAGTAAGCCCTTCGGGGCTTGCCGCGATCGCCATCCCCCAGAGTTTACGAATAACCTTATTTTCATCTTAGTCAAAGCGAGTCAGAAAAGAGCGAGCGCGCCCGAGCTAGAAAATCGAGTAAAATTTGTCGGTGTCTGGGGCCAATCTCCCGCACTTGATTCGCTTGGGCTGAATAACAAGCCCCGCGTTCGATTTCTTGGGGGGTGAGTAGTTTTAAATCCCAACCTTCATTTAATACCAAATCCTCGCAAGCCACCAGCAAAGGAACGGCGAAAACATGGCGAATGACCTGGGGTTCATGGTAACAGCCAAACTTAACTGGCTTTACTGTAAAAGTATAACCAATTTCTTCGGATAACTCCCGTTTTAATGCTTGTTCTGGCGTTTCACCCGGTTCGATGTGGCCGCCAAAAAAGCCCCAATATCCCGGATAAGCGATGGTGGGAATATCATCTCGCAATTGCAGTAAAAAGCGATCGCCTTGATATAAAATCGCCACGGCTACCGTCGGGCGATCGCGATCGTCAGAAAACCTTGGAGAAGCCACCGCCGAATCACTCACGACTGACTTCCCCAAAACGTTGAATTTCCTTCAAATAAACCTCTCCAAATTCTTGTTCGGCGATCGCGATCTGGGCATAAACAATTTCCCCTTCTACCTTAAGCTGTTCTCCCACCTCCGGCAATTGGTCCGCCGCGATCGCCCAAATTTCACCACTGTCATCGGTCAATAAATAAGCCCCACCTTTTAAAAACGGCGCAATTTCCGTAACATTTCCCCGAAATTTAGCAATATTTCCCGCTTTTTGCCGCTCGATTGTCGCGATCGCCTCCGTATCGTCCATAATTGACGGCACTTGACCACAACCGAGTAAGACTCCCATTAATCCCGCGATCGCAAAAGATTTTAATAACAATTTCATCACCCTTTGACGATTTCCACCTCTCGAAGACAAATCCCGGTTAGCAGTTTAAGCTGATTACTATATGTTTTAACCATCTCACAAGCGAATGGCAATTTCTTTGGCTTATCTCGGCCCCTCCGGTACCTACACAGAAGCAGCAGCCTTGGCTTATGCCGCCCAATTTGCCCCCATCCCCACAGAAGCCCAACTCTTTCCCTACGGCAGTATTCCCCAAACCCTCCAAGCGGTGGCCAACCAAGAAGCCGATTTAGCCGTTGTTCCCGTAGAAAACTCCATTCAGGGTAGTGTTGCTGTCACCCTCGATACGATTTGGGCGTTAGATAACCTTCACATCCAGAAAGCCCTGGTTTTGCCGATTCAGCACGTTTTGATTTCTCAAAGTGAATCTTTAAGCAGTATCAAAACCGTGTATTCCCATCCCCAAGCCCTCGGTCAATGTCAACGCTGGTTAGAGGAATATTTACCCAACGCTCAACGCTTGGCCGCGGCCTCCACGACAGATGCCCTTTCGTCTTTACAAAGCGATCGCACCGCCGCCGTCATTTCCTCCCAACGGGCCGCCCAACTTTACAATTTGCCGATGTTAGCGCAAAATCTCAACGATTATCCCGACAATTGCACCCGTTTCTGGGTCTTAGGTCGAGAAGCGTCCCATCAAGGCAGTTATGTTTCTATGGCCTTTGCCACGCCGGCCAATGTACCGGGAGCGTTGGTCAACCCCTTACAAGTCTTAGCCCAGTGCAATATTAATATGAGCCGCATTGAGTCGCGACCCACCAAGCGATTATTAGGAGAATATATCTTTTTTGTGGATATTGAAGGGAATTTACGCGATCGCGCCATCCAAAAGGCTTTAGACGAATTTGCCCGTCATACGGCTTTATTTAAGGTTTTCGGCAATTATGACATAGCTGTCATTCGTCATTAGTCCTTGATTGTTGGTTGTTAGTTGTTGGTTATTGGTTGTTGGGTTTCACTTCGTTCTACAAGGGCGTACTACTGCCTACTGCTCAATGGGTCACTGGTAACTGGTAATTGGTCATTTCCTCCCCCTCTTCCCACTCCTCCCCCTCTTCCCACTCTTTTCACAGCGTCCCTATATCAACCACTAGGGCAACTTCTCAGGCGGTGCGATCGCGGCTTTGGGAATTTCGACAACAGGGCGATTGATAGCAATGGTGAGGGTGTCTTCGGTAATCGCCATTTTGGGAGAAGGTTGGCTTTGAGTTTCGGCATATTGCCAACCGGAATTACTACCGGGGAACACTCCCGACATCATCCCCACAAACACCGCCGCGATCGCGCCACTGCCGACAAAGGCAGCTTGCTTCCAGCGTCGTTGCCGCAAGCGTTTAAAGACCCCTTGGGTTAACTGCTGATGGGGTTGCGCTGAAGGCACTGGCATTTCCTTCATACCACAGCGCAATTGTACCAAGCGTCGGTAGAGTTGTTGTGCTTCCGGGTCGGTGTCCAGCCATTGCTGCACTTGTTGGCGTTCTTGTGCCGTGGCTTCACCGTCAAGATAAGCACTCAGCATTTCAAAGCGATCGCGTCCAAAACCGTTCATTTCTATTAAGCTCTTGAGTTGCTGCTGATTGGGATCGAAAGACTGGGGAGTAAAAGTTATGGCGCATCACCTACGCAGTCGCGATCTGTGGATACGCACCCTGGTAATCACTGCTTCGATCGTACTCTTTTCAGCCGTCGCGATCGCAGCGTTACAGAATCATTTAACTGTCTCGTAAATAAGGCTGTAAATCTTCTTGCAAACGAGCGCGAGCGCGAGCAATGCGAGATTTAACCGTTCCTAGGGAAACCCCCGTGATTTCCGCGATTTCTTCGTAGGGAAGCCCTTGAATTTCCCGTAAAACAATGGTGGTACGGAAGGCTTCGGGTAAGTCCGCGATCGCAACGTGCAACTGCTCGTAAAACTCGCGAGTTGCCAAACTATCGTCAGGACTTGGATCGTCGGCGGCGATTTCCCAGCGCATTTCGCCATCGTGCATTTGTCGCGGTGCATCCAGGGACAACGGACGAGCCACGCGCTTGCGCTTGCGTAATTCATCGTAAAACAAATTGGTCGCAATCCGGCTTAACCAACCCTTAAATTTATTAGGTTCGTTTAAGCGTTTGATATTGCGATAAACACGAATCCACACTTCTTGCGCGAGATCGGCGCGGTCTTGCCAGTCAGGAGCTAAATGATAAAACAGCTTATCCACATGGGGCTGATAGCGGCGCAGCAATTCGGCAAAGGCTGCGCGATTGGGTTTAACTCCTTCCTGACAACGCACAATCAAATCATAGTTCGGGAGCTTGTCAGGAGACACTGAGATTTGAGGCGTTTTAGCCTCAACGGTTGACCAGGTTGCAGAAATTGATTGACTCATGGGTGACTTGTAAGGACTGAAGTTATCTCCTCTTTTCTACTTTGACCGGAAAACTTCGGGAAAGTTCCCTTATTTGTCTTTTGTCATTGGTCATTCGTCATTGGTCATTGGCGTTATGGGTCATCCAATTTTTGGATGGATGACACTCACGGGCAATTTACATTGAGTCACGAACAACTAACAACAAACAACCAACGACAAAAATCCAGTCACCCATCGAAAAAAACGATATGGCGATCGCGCCGTTACCCATTCGAGTTACGATTTAGACTCGGCTTTTCGTAATTGTGGGCGTTAGTTTTGAGCAAGAGATTAACTTGTTCGAGAAAGCCCTGACTTTCATTTTTGCTCAACCGTTCGCGGCCTTCGTGAATATCCGGTCGATCCAGGTTGCGGGCGATCGCTTCGTCGATTTGTTGGCTGATCAAATCCTGTAACTCTTGTTTGGCTTTTTGGCGTTGATAACTGGCCCCTTCTTCGGTGGTAGCGTAAAGGGGCGGTAAGCGGTTGAGGGCATAAGCAGCGATATCCCCCACATCCAACACGCGATCGCTGGTCGCTTCAATTTCAGCGACGCGGGTAATCGCTTCGCTCAACACCAGTTCCTCCATTACATTAATAAACTGTTTGCGCGGAACCGCGACAACTTCTCCGGTTAATAATGACCCCATTAAGCGATCGAGGGCCATATATTCTTCGATGGAAAGTTCTGATGCTGTATCGCAAATTCTACCCACCTCTGCTTCCATGGTTGGTGTTAAATAACCGTCTTGAAGGGCTTGCTCGACAATTTTTTCTATACTACTGCTCATCACTATCAATGTAATTGCAAATTTAACTCGCCATATCCGTATAAATGCTATCGTGCGGCTTCAGTCTGATTTTGACTGATAAATGCCGAAAAACTCCATAATTTCCCTACAACTTTACGAAAATTTCAAAAATGTCTTTAATCAATTCCTTGAAATCGCCAAGGCACCGGATCGACAGCCTCACCGAGAACATAAAGTCCCCAATGTAGGTGCGGCCCGGTGGATGCTCCCGTTGCGCCCACAGTTCCCAATCTTTGACCTGCCTCCACAAAATCTCCTTCTCGAACCTCAATTTGGTGCAAATGTAGGAAAATACTGAGAACCCCTTGCCCGCGATCGAGGCCAATGGTGTTGCCGTGGAGACGAAATCCTTGGGATTCTCGACCGACCAAGACCACTCGCCCTGCCGCCGGGGCGACAATGGGCGTACCTCGACTGGCCGCATAGTCAACGCCCCGATGATAATAATCTTGGGCGAATACGCCATTATAATAACGACGCACGCCAAAAACCGTAGAAACACGCCCGCTTGTGGGTCGCAAAAAAGGGCTATTCCAGAACTTTTCCGGGGTCACAGTGGTTTTAAAGTCGGCCACTCGACTCAATTCTAACTCGGTTGCATTAGACCCGCCGCCCGCTACGCGAATTCTCTGAGTACTAAAGGCGCGATCGCGCAAACCCAAGGCAAAATTCCGGGTTTCCCCATCTCCTGTGACTTGCAGGGTCACCCGTCCGGGATTGTCGAGGGGGGTGGTGGGAATGAGCGCTCGATAACGATTAGGAGTATTCACGGGAAAAGCCGGAATCGATTCTCCCTCAAAAATAACTTGAGGGGGATTGTTGGGGTCTTCGACTTCCATCCAGACTGAAATGGTATCGCCGAGTTGCGGATTTTCAGGATTAACCCGCACTTCTAGGGCAAAAACGGGTTCAACGAAGGCGATCGCGCTGGCGATCAATCCTGCTATAACACTGCTTTTGAGGGTTTTGTTTTTGGTCATTGGTTGTTGGTCATTGGTTGTTGGTTGTTGGTTATTGGTTGTTGGGTGGGGAAACCCCTACCCTACAAGCCGATTGCCGATTGCCGACTGCCCAAAAACTACTGCCGACCATTATGCTTTAGGCTGAATATAGGCGATCGCCTGTCGCCACACCAAAATCGAGGTTGGGGGGTCTCCAGATTGGACGCACAGAGAATGGACATCTTGCCAGATTACCGTACCCGCCATCATGTCTCCGGTCAAGAGTTTAACCTCAATGGCTTGGCTGTCTTTGATGTACCCTTGCAATAGGCGAAAACTGGGATAATTACTTTCTACTTCGATATCAGGCATTGTTTTTAAAGTATCGCTGGAAATAACGCGAGTAACGACTATGGTTATTGAGTTTACTAAGTATCACGGACTAGGGAACGATTTTATTTTGATTGACAATCGTCATAGTCCCGTGCCGATTTTAACCCCTGCTGAAGCGATTAAGATGTGCGATCGCCACTTTGGGATTGGCGCAGATGGAGTCATCTTTGCTTTACCCGGAGAAGGGGATGCCGACTACACCATGCGAATCTTCAACTCCGATGGCTCAGAACCGGAAATGTGCGGCAATGGCATTCGCTGTTTAGCGCAGTTTATCGCCGATTTAGAAGGCATTGAAGCCGACGGACAGTCGTTTAAAATCAAAACCCTCGCCGGGCCGATCGTGCCTAAACTAGCGGGCCACAACCAAATTACCGTTGATATGGGACAACCGCAACTACGGGCAGCCCAAATCCCCACCACTTTAAGCCAAGCAGCCGAACAAGTCATTAATCAACCCCTGTCTGTGGCGGGTCAAACTTGGGCGGTGACTTGCGTGAGTATGGGCAATCCCCACTGTCTTACCTTTGTTGATGCGGTCAAAGAGATTCCCTTAGAAGTTATCGGGCCGCAATTTGAACATCATCCCGTGTTTCCCCAGCGTACCAATACCGAGTTTATTGAAGTGGTGCAGCGAGATTACCTGAAAATGCGAGTTTGGGAACGCGGGGCGGGCATTACCCTCGCTTGCGGGACGGGGGCTTGTGCCTCGGTGGTGGCTGGCGTGCTAAACGACGCTTGCGATCGCTGTTGTACTGTAGAGTTACCGGGGGGTTGTTTGCAGATTGAGTGGGATGCCACCAGCGAACATCTTTATATGACGGGCCCGGCGCAAAAAGTGTTTACCGGAAAATATGTTCGGTGAGGCGCGATCGCTTTGGTAACCTCTTGAGGAACAATCGAGATAGTCCAAAACAGACATTCTTTTTCATTTGTATTAAAGGAAGATTGGCGTGAGTGGCGGTATATATTTAATCCAAGAAGAAGATCGCTTGGTCGAAATGACTGAAAAATCTTATGACTCTGAAGCCCTGCTGCAAGAATTACTCGAAAAATATCCCAATTTATTAGCAGTGGATCGCCCAAACAGTCGTTATGTGCGACGCTGGCTTTTAGTGAAACGGGTAGCCGGGCTGGCCTCAGAAGAGATTGGTTCGCAGCAATGGGCATTCGATCGTTTGTTTCTCGACCAACAAGCTATTCCGACTTTAGTGGCGGTGAGTCGCGATCGCGACCCCCAACGACGACGAGAAATTATCGGACAAATGCTCGATTATGCGGCGAATGCGGTGGTTTATTGGCCGGTTGAGTCGATTGTGGCGCATTTTGAAGCGAACTGTCGCAGCCAAAATCGCGACCCCGAACAAGTGTTTGAGGAGTTTTTGGGGATCAATGCCGACGAAGAACAATTTTGGCAACGGGTGAAAACCAATTTACAAGCGGGTAAAATTCGCTTAATTTTTGTGTCGGCCCAAATTGCCCCAGAATTGCAGCGAGTGGTGGAGTTTCTCAACGAACAAACCGATCCGGCCGAAGTGTTAGCCGTAGAAATCAAGCAATATGTTTCCAGTGAAGACGGCATGAAAACCTTGGTTTCTAAGGTAATTGGTCAAACTGCCGAAGCTCAACAGAAAAAATCCAGTGCCACCCGCGAACGCCGTCAATGGGACGAACATTCCTTTTTATCGGAATACAGTATTCGCTACGGTGCGGATGAAGCTGAATGGGTCAAACAAATTTATGATTGGGCTGGCGATCGCTTTCCTGGGTTACAAGTATCTTGGGGAACTGGGGATACTTATGGCGGCTTTTCGGTGAAAATCAAACAAAACCAAGAATACATCGAATTATTTTTCTTGGGGATTGATGGGGCGTTGCAGATTGCCTCAGATCATTACGCCAATTTGCATCCGTTTGACCAAGAAGACTATTGGCACGAATTACGGGGGAAATTTAGTTCGATTGGGTTAGCCTTACCCACCAATCCCAGCGAACGCCGTTTGCCGAACTTCCAACTCTCTACTTTGACCGATGAGGCCGCTCTTGAACAAGTCTTAACCACGTTTGACTGGGTGGTTGATACAATCAAAAACAGCCAACCGTAAATTGGCGCGATCGCGTTGTACCGCCAACCCTTGCTTGCTTAAAATTCATGATTTCTCTAACGAATCGGGCTTTCTTTAAAGGCTGGATTGGTGTTGCTTTGTTTTTCGGCTTAATACTGCTGGTATTGACTGCTGTTTTGTTGTCCCAACGCCCTGTCGAACTGCCGATGATTTCCGATTCTCGTTTGTTGAGCGATCCCTTTTTACAACTGCCTACAGAGTCTTCGGTGCGGGTGGTGTGGTTTACCGAGTTCCCCGGAATCGATCATCAAGTCCGTTATGGCGATCGCTTGCAATCTACCACCACCGCTGCCACCACCAAACTCAGCCGCAGCCGCGAAGACCAACGATCCCGCGTGGGGGAACAAACTGAAGAAGGCCAGATATTACAAGAACCGGTTTTGCGCGATATCTGGCGACACGAAGCCGAAATCACAGGGTTAACCCCCGGTAACCGCATTCCCTATCAGGTGGTGAGTTTTAGCGAAGACGGCGAAGAAATTGAGAGTGCCGCCTTTACCCTGTCTTCCAAACCCAAGCCCGGTACGCCCCTCAAAATTCTGCTGACCTCGGATCACCAGTTAATGCCTATGACGGCGGCGAATTTACAAAAAGCCCAGGAAATTGCCGGGTCAATTGATGCGGTGTTTGTGGCCGGAGATTTGATTAATATTCCCGATCGCGCCTCGGAATGGTTTGATGATAATCGCGGTTGTGCCTTTTTCCCCTGTTTGCAAGGCCGCGCTCATTATAAGCTGGAAAAAGAAGGCATTACCACCGAATATAAAGGCGCTGAGATTATCCAACACGCCCCGTTATACACCGCCCTCGGCAATCATGAGGTGATGGGTTATTATTCCAGTACCGACGGCTTAAACGAGCAATTTGGTCGTCCGGTACCAGAGGCGATCGCGGCCATTAACTACAACATCCAAGCCGCCGCCCTTAACCCCCACAATGACCCAGCGGTTAAAGCTGCTTGGATTCAAGCCAACTCTTTTAATACCGAAACCTACGAAGAAATCCTGACCCTGCCCCAAAGTCTGCCCGGCGGCGAGAAATATTATGCCGTTACCTTTGGCGATATTAGGCTAATTTCCCTCTATATCACCAATATTTGGCGCTTACCCTCCCTCGAAGATTGGGCCTTAAGCCGCTATCGCGAACCGGAAGAAGACCTGAATAACCCCGATCGCTGGGGCTATGGTCAACACATTTTTGAACCCATCGCTAAAGGCTCAAAACAATATCGCTGGCTCGAACAAGAACTACAAAGCGAGGAGTTTAAGCAAGCCAAATACAAAATCGTGATGTTTCACCATCCGGCTCATACCCTCGGAGATAACATCGTTCCCGCATATACTGACCCCGTTCCCTACATCGAATATACCCCCGACGGCAAAGTAAAATCAGTACGTTACGAATATCCCCTCGACCAAGATTACATTATTCGCGATGTCCAGCCCCTCCTCGAACAAGCAGGAGTACAATTAGTGTATTACGGTCATTCTCACGTTTGGAATCGCTTTCAAAGTCCGGCAGGCGTTCACTTTCTCGAATCCTCCAATGTGGGTAATACTTACGGCGCGTATTTAGGCGAGAAAAAGCGTTTTGTCCCCGAAGGCTTCCAGGAAACCTATGTAGCCGTGGGCGACCCCAACGGCTTAGAACCGATTACTCCCACCCTCGCTCCGGTGTTAGACGAGGAAACGAGGGAGCCTTTGCCTTATATTTCCAGTAACGATATTACGGCATTTAGTATTCTCGACACTCAAGACGGATCGGTGACCAGTTATCGTTTTGATACTCGTCAACCGGATTCTGAGGTTGTGGCGTTTGACCGTTTTTCATTACGTTAACTGTGATGGTGTTGGCATGTTGTTTGTTGAAGATATTAACTTGGTCTCATGGCAAAGAGGACTATTTTCAAAACAAAGTGCTGATGCTGGCTTTGGTCGGTTTCTAAATATTTTAGAGTGGGTCTGTTTTCGCCGCGATGTGTATTTTGCTAAAGTCAATAAGGATGGCACAAGTCAAACTTGTCCCAACTGCGGCACACACACGGGTAAGAAGTCCCTAGATGTTCGAGTTCACCATTGCCATGAATGCGGATATCTGACTTCGAGAGATGTCGCGGCGGCTCAAGAAATTAGAAATCGTGGAATTACAGCCGTCGGGCAGGCGGTAATGGAAAATATCTGTGGACTGGATGCGACGGGGAGTGTCGGTTTTGACATTCGCTTTTGGCACGGGATAAAGCAGAAAACTAACATCGTGAGGTGTTAGAATCCCTTGTCAAGGAGCGACGGGAGTATGTCAAGACCGCTAGAGTCTCCCTGTAACGCGAGAATCCCCGTTCCTTTTAGGGCGGGGAGTTGTCAAACTGTTGAAACGAACTATGATGCAATTCCCTGTTTTATAAAGTTTTATGACCCAATCTACAATGGCAGTCAATCTCGATCTACACCGCCAACAATTCCCCGCTTTAGCCAATAAGTCTTATTTTAACTTTGGGGGACAAGGAACTATGCCCCAAACATCCCTTGATAAAATCTTCGAGACTTACCAACTGATTCAGCAACAGGGGCCTTTTTCTGTTCAAGTTAACAGTTGGATTAAAGAACAAAGCGGAAAAACCCGCGCTGCGATCGCCTCTGAAGTCGGCGCAACCCCCGAAACCATTACTTTGACCGAAAACGTCACCCAAGGCTGTAACATCCCGTTGTGGGGCATTTCCTGGCAGAAGGGCGATCGCATCCTCCTGACAGACTGCGAACATCCCGGCATTATTGCCACCGTCCAAGAAATCGCCCGTCGCTTCCATGTCGAAATCGCCATAGCCCCCATTTTAGCAACCCTCAACGAAGGCGATCCCGTCACAGTTTTTGCAGAACATCTCACCCCCAACACCCGTTTAATTGTCCTCTCGCATCTCCTGTGGAACACCGGACAGGTTTTACCCCTCCCAGACATTATCAAACTTTGCCAAGACTACAACAGCCACAAACCGATTCAGATTCTCGTCGATGCCGCCCAATCTGCCGGATCGCTGCCGTTGGACTTAATTAACCTGGGCATTGATTTCTATGCCTTCACGGGGCATAAATGGCTGTGTGGCCCGGCTGGCGTGGGGGGGGTGTACATCAGTCCCCAAGCCCGCGAAACCATCAATCCCACCTTTATCGGTTGGCGAGGGATTACCATGGATGCAACGGGCAATCCGACGGGGTGGAAACCTAACAGCCAACGGTTTGAGGTGGCGACATCGGCTTACCCTTTGTATGCTGGCTTAGAAGCCGCGATCGCGACCCATCAAGCTTGGGGAAATCAGCGCGATCGCTACGCCCAAATCTGCAAAAATAGCTATTATCTCTGGAACTCTCTCAAGGAGTGCGATCGCATTCAATGTCTTAAAGATTCCCCTCCTCACTCTGGCTTAGTCTCCTTCACCATCGACGGGGCAGATCACAAAACCATTGTCCAAAAACTCGAAGCCGAGGGCTTTTTACTGCGTACCCTACTCCATCCCGATTGTATCCGCGCCTGCGTTCATTACTTCACCTCTCCCGAAGAAATGGATAGCCTCGTCTCGACCCTACACCGCTTAACCGCCGCCTAAACTCGCTACAATCGAAACACAGCACAAGCACAAACAAGACAATATCCCCATGATTCCTACCATTATTGAAAGTTCAGGTCGCGGCGAACGCGCTTTTGACATCTACTCTCGCTTATTGCGCGAACGGATTATTTTCCTCGGCCAACCCGTCACCGACGAACTCGCTAACCTCATTGTCGCCCAACTGCTGTATCTCGAATCCGAAGATTCAGAAAAAGACATTTACCTCTACATCAACTCCCCTGGGGGTTCAGTTTCGGCAGGATTGGGGATTTTTGACACCATGAACCAGGTTCGTCCCGATGTTTCTACCATTTGCGTCGGTTTAGCTGCCTCTATGGGCGCATTTCTCCTCAGTTCTGGTGCAAAAGGCAAGCGGATGAGTCTGCCCCATTCTCGCATTATGATTCACCAACCCCTCGGCGGCGCACAAGGTCAAGCCACAGATATTGAAATTCAAGCCAAAGAAATTCTCTATCTGAAAAATATGCTCAATGAGCATTTAGCCGCCCAAACCGGACAGCCGATTGAACGCATCGAACAAGATACCGATCGCGATTTCTTTATGTCTGCTGCTGAAGCGAAAAATTACGGTTTAGTCGATCAAGTGATCGATCGTCGTCCTTCTGCAAGTAACCCACCCGATAATAATTAATTCTCGACTTATATCTCAACCCGGTTTTTTGACAAGACCGGGTTTTTTATTGAGTGTAATTACTCCGAACGTTGGTTCGATAATTGATTGGTTTTTTGGTGTTGGTTGTGGGTTGTTGGTTGTTTGCTATTGTTTTGATAAGAGATGTTGTTCCCCTCCAATAAATGACCAGAAACTTGGCTTTTAGGCGGATCGTCAAGCATAGGCTAAAAGTCTAATTTACCGTCTATCCCCTAACCCGCCCACAGATTAAAATCCGGGGCTAATATAACAAAGTCTGCCTTCGCGGACTACACTACATAAACACGCCATCGGAAACATGAAAATTCTTACCAAAATCTTTGTAACTCTAATTTTACTGAGTAGCTTAATTCTGACTCCCTTTTCAGCCCAAGCTGCTACCATTAGCGACCAGGAACTCGAAACCAAAGTATTAGATATTATTCGGAATAATCCCGAAGTTATTATCGAATCCCTGCAAAGCTTTCAAGCGCAACGACAACAGGAAGTCGAAGAAAAACGCCAAGCGGTACTTTCGGAAATGAAAGGGAATCCCACCGCTTTTATCCGCAATTCTCCGACAACAGGATCGGCACAAAAAGACATTGTATTATTTGAGTTTTCCGATTTTCAATGCCCTTTCTGCGCTCAAGCCCATAATACCCTTAAAACCTTTATGAGCAAACATGGCGATCGCGTCACCTTAGTATTTAAACATTTACCTCTCAGTCGCGCTCATCCCGAAGCCTTACCCGCCGCCTTTTCTGCTTATGCAGCCCAACAACAAGGTAAATTCTGGGAATATCACAACGCATTGTTTGAAAATCAAGACCGTTTAGGGGAAGATTTATATCAAGAAATTGCGCGTAATTTAGGGTTAGACTTGGATCGATTTGAGCGCGATCGCACCAGCGTTTCAGCCCGTCGTGCGCTACAAGAAGACTTACAACTCGCAGAAGCTTTAATGATTCAAGGAACGCCCTTTCTCGTCATGAATGGAGAGGTGATTCCCGGTGCAGTGGAGTTAGAAGAATTTGAGCAAGTTTTAGAAAAAGTCAGTCAATAACTTATTCGCTTAAATCGCGTTTTGTACTAAGCCCTTTAGGGTTTTCAACCTCGTTCCTTGGTTCTACCAAGGGACGAGAAAACGGGACTCTGCCTCAATATAAAATCAAAGAGTATATCGATAGAAATTGTAACTTACTCAAGAAGATAAGCGGCGATGAATTAATAACAACTTTGATTGGTATCA
>JBKHDX010000112.1:0-14872 GCA_046541115.1 Spirulinaceae cyanobacterium
CCAGCATTTATTTATGGCGGACAAAATCGTAAACGCCGATATATTGTTCGGCGGGAATTTGCCAAGAATAGTTATATTTCATGCCTTGAATGGCTAATTGTTGGAATAATTTGGGGTTGAGATACCACAAATCAAAAGCACGACCCATCGCCGATTCAATAGCCTTATTATCGGATTGGAAAAAGACAAAACCGTTGCGTTTTTCAGGGCGGCGATTTTCGTCATAATCCCAATCAAAAACAGTATTGAGTAAGCCCCCAACCCCGCGTACAATCGGCACAGTACCGTAGCGCAAACTAATCATTTGAGTTAAGCCACAGGGTTCATAATTACTGGGAACCACCATCATATCTGACCCAGCATAAATGAGGTGGGAAAGTTCTTCGTTGAAACTCAGTTCTAAGTGACAATCGGGGTTATCATTTTGATAAGATTTTTCGTGAGCAAACCAATCTCTGATACCGGGTTCTGTCGCCGAACCTAACAGGACAAATTGAGCGCCGCGACTGAGGGCATAATACATGGCATGATGAACGAGGTGAACGCCTTTTTGACCATCGAGGCGACCAATATAAGCGACTAGGGGTTTATCGTTATCTGCTAACGTGAGGTATTGGCGCAATGCTGTTTTATTTTTAACCTTATATTCAAAGGTTTCATGGGTGTAGTGATGGGGAATATAGGTATCGGTTTCCGGGTTCCAGATTCGATAATCTAAGCCGTTGAGAATGCCGCCAAATTTGTAATGGTGGCGGTGGAGGGTGGGGTTTAAACCACAGCCTACTTCGCTAAAACGGGCTTCCCAAGCATGATGAGGCGAAACAGTATTGACGTAATTCGAGTAGACAATTCCCCCTTTCATGGCGTTAATGGCAAAGGGATTACCATTGTCTTGTAAGCGTTCTAGATTAAAATAATAAGCTTCGTTATTTAAACCGGTGGCTTGTAAGACTGCGTTTCCGGCAACGCCTTGGTGTTTGAAGTTGTGGATGGTGTAACAAACCCGTTGATTGCCCATACCATGCCATTTATAAATTTCGTACAGCAAGACGGGAATTAAGCCGGTTTGCCAGTCGTGACAGTGGATAATGTCGGGACGTTTGTTACTGATTAACAGGAATTCAATGGCGGCTTTACTAAAGAAGGCAAAACGCATATTATCGTCAGATGCGCCGTAATAGAGACCGCGATCGAAGAAGTTATCTTGGGAATGGGGGCGGATGAAAAAGCAGAGTCTACCGTGAACCCAACCGCACAAGACGGAACAGTGAACCGCCCCATCATACCAAGGTACCCAGAGGTCGCGGTAAGCGTCGTGCAGCCCCCAGATGTGGTCGTAGCGCATACAGTCGTACATGGGTAGGATTAGTTCGACGCAGTGGCCTTTTTCTTCGAGGGCGCGACTGAGTCCGTAAACCACATCACCAAGGCCACCTGCTTTGATGACTGGGGCGCATTCTGAGGCGATTTGGACGATATACATTTTTACTCCTTGTACTCCTTGTTTGTTAACAAAAATTCATATTCTTCTGTATTCATTCAATAGCGGATGAATGGTTGCTTTGGCAAGTCTAAGATGGTAGAAGTGCCTAGAATCTGGGGGGATTTTTGGGGGATTATTACGAGTGCAATAAACAGCCCAGAATCCCACAAGAGAGTGGGAAGATAGGGATAATCAACAGGTTTTTTGCGATCGCGCGGGTGCTTTGATAGCCAACGGGCAATTGGTAGAACATTAACTGTACGGTATTGATTAATGATATGACTCCTAAAATTTTTAGCGAAAAGCAGACCAATTTTGTGTTATGGCGACCGGGAGCGATAAAACCTGCTCCCCGATTGTATATTGGTGTTATTGACCCCGAAAAGTCCGAGATTTATGCTGATTTTCAAGAGATTCCCTTGAAACCCTATCTCCAGTTTCCGGAGTTGTGGACGATCGCGGCCCGGGATTGTAATTTAAAAGACGGACAGGTGTATTGGTATTGGTTTAAGATTCCCGATACGAATCCCTATAGCGAATACAGTCAAGTTCGTTATTGCACCGATCCGTTTGCTTGGACGGTGGATCGGCGGTTTTGCGGGCCGATTAAGCTACAACCCGAACAAGGCTTGCCCCAACCGGCCAGTGTGATTTTATATCGCGAGGGCCAGTTGATTCCTTGCGATCCGAGTGGTCGGGTGTTTGAACCGTCTCGCGATCGCGCCGCAACGTTAGCGGCTAATAATCAGATTGTCATTTATAAGTTACCGACGCGCTGGCCGGAAACAACGGAAACCGGAGAAACGATTTTACAAGAAGGGACGTTTCGGGATGTTTTGTTTTTGTGCGATCGCGAAATCAAATCCCCCAATTTAGCCAAAATCGCAGAATTAAACCAAGAAAAAGCTTATTTAGCGAGATTGGGCATTAATGCTTTAGAATTACTACCCATTGCCGATAGCGAAGACCGCGACAATTGGGGCTACGGGACAAGTCACTATTTTGCCGCCGATTTTTCCTTGGGCTACAGCGATCCAGAGGATGTCCCTACTGCTGCGAGTGATGTGGCCCGCTTGGCAGATTTGTGTCAACAACAGGGGATTCGCTTTTTCTTGGATATGGCGATCGCCTTTGCCCAAGAAAATCCTTATCGTCATATTAACTTCATGGACTTTTTTGTGCAGTGGGGAAGTGGTGACCCCGAACAAGGCACTCGTGAAGGCTTTGGCGGCGATTTGTTCAAGTACAATTATTGGGTCGAAGGCTATCATCCCTTTACCGGAGAAAAAGCTTGGTTTGTGCCAGCCCGCGAATATATTAAATTGTATCTCCTCCACTGGCTCGAAGCTTACGGGGTGAGTGGGTTGCACTTTAACAGCATTAATAACATTGGCAACCACGATTTTGTGCAAGAAATTACCGAAATGGCGCGTGAGTGGTGGTGTAACCCGGAAAAGGAAAGTTTAGCCGTTTGTGATGCCAGAGACGACGATTTCCTGGTTGTAGGAACAGAAGCCACTGTTCCGGTGCGTTTAATTCACCAAAATCGCATTAACGGCTTGTGGAATGACAAATTTAGACTCATTCTGCGTCAGGTGATTTTGGGCAAAAATGCCGTGGGCGATCGCAGTTTTGAGTGGAGTGTCCGCAAACTCATTGACTGCCACTTCCTGGGCTATACCGATGGCACACAAGCCATTAATTACATCACAGCCCACGATGTCGGCGGTTTTGGCAACGAACGCTTTTACAATTACTTGATTAATAATGGCATTACCGACGAAGAAGCCATCGAAGCCCGCATCAAACTGGCGATGGTTTGCTTGCTTACGGCGGTGGGCATTCCTCTGATTTTAGCTGGAGATGAATTTGGCGACGCGCAGGAATTTGAACGAGATGAAGATTATGGCGATCGCCGTCATATCGATCCCGTTAACTATCATCGCCTCAAAGATGCCTGGCGACAACGCACGTTTGAATATGTGTCCCGCTTGATTCGGTTTCGCATCAATTCTAAAGCCCTAGCGGTCAACGATACCAATTTCCTCCACGCCGATTACAACGAAGACAAGCGGGTTTTGGTCTGGAAGCGGGGCTTTGGAGATGAAACGGTGGTCGTCATTGCCAATTTCTCCGATTATTGTACCCCAGAGCCGTGGAGTGAGGAAGCCGAGTATGTGGTTCCCAACTGGCCGAAAACCCCAGAGGGCAAACGCTGGTATGAAGTGACCCAAGACCGTTTGGTGCTACCCAAAAGAGCTGGCTGCGAACCGATTTTCCCTTGGGAAGCAAAGGTTTATACGTTGGTTGAGGGTTAGTTGATTATTGGTTGTTAGTTGTTAGTTATTGGTTATTGGTTATTTGTACCGTTTCCCCAAATCCCTTATTGGTAATTGGTAACTGGTAACTGGTAATTGGTAATTTCCCCCCACTGCCCAAAACACTGATGACTGTTGACTGTTGACTGATAACTGAAAAACCCCCTGCCCAAAAAACTGATAACTGATGACTGATTACTGATAACTGTAAAGCCTACTGCTCCTTAGATGCTGATAACTGATTACTGATGACTGATAACTGAAAAAACCATGTCTTCAAAAATTTGACAAAAATTACTTTCTGTGTATTCTTGCGATCGCGTCTGGGCTGCGTTTTGATAAGCTTGCAGTTGGTCGCGATCGCGCACCATTTCCTGAAGACAACGGCTGAGATCGTCGATATCCCCGCAAGCAAAGGCTTTCCCCGCAGGAGGATCGGCCATCCAGTCGGGATAAGACCCGGTTTTGTCGGACAATAGCAACGCCAACCCAGAAATCGCCCCATCGAGAATCGAATAAGGCCAGGGGTCAGCCTGAGACGGATGCAGCAACACATCCGCCCCTTGCAGAATCTTCGGGATTTCGCTTTGATTGCGGAAACCCCACCAATATATTTTGTCAGACACCTGTAATTGAGTCGCCAAGGCTTTTAATTCTGCCTCTAGTTCCCCTGACCCCAAAATCCATAAACGCAGGGGTAAATCGCGATTTTGCGCGATCGCCTTAATCGCATCGGCAGGGCGTTTGCGGGGAATCAGTTTGCCCGAAACCACGAAAACCACGTCATTTTCCCCGACTTCGTGGGCTTGACGGAAAGCTTGCTTCTCTGCCTCATTCTCAAAGGCTTTAACGCGAAATACCTCAGAATCCGACACGCAGGGAGTCCAGATTAATTGTTCCGACCTTGCGCCGTTTTCCTGCCAAAACTTCTTATTTTCCCGTCCTTGATGAGTGACGCGATAAGCATCCCCGGTAATGACGCTGACCAATTTGCGACGAATCGCCGACTTCCAAGCCACCTTTTCCGTGAGGGTATCCCCATCGCAGCGTATTGCAAACGGGACATCGTGAGTTTTTGCCCACCACCAGCCTTGCACAGAAATGGCGTGGGTGTAGCCATTGAGGTAAATAAAATCCGGCTGCCATTCTTTTAACACTTTGCCTAACTCACGACTGCGGCTGTTGAGAAACGGCCCGTAAGTGCGTTGGGCTGAATCGGGAAGCAGTTTCTCGGCAAATCCGGTTTTTTCCCGATTGTCCCAATTTATATTTAACCCAAAACCGCGATCGCGAAAAGATTGGGTTTCATGAGCATACACCGCCAACACCTCCACATTGTCTCGCTGCTGCAATTCATCCAGGAGATTGACAAAGTATTGAATGCGGTGGGTCAGTAACCAAGCAACACGGGGTTTTTCAGTCATCAGTTATCAGTAATCAGTCATCAGTTTTTTGGGCAGCTTTTTTCAGTTGTCAGTCAGCGCGTAGGGTGGGTTAGGCGGCTAGAATCTAGGCTATAACTGTAATCTAGCTATCCGCCGTAACCCACCATTTAAAGTGTGTCATGGCAGTAGTGGGCAGTGGGGGGGAAATACCAATTACCAGTTACCAGTTACCAATTACCAATAAGGGATTTGGGGAAATGGTACAAATAACAAATAACCAATAACTAACAACCAACAACTAACAACAAAAAACCAGTCAATTATCGGGAAAACATAACCCCTAAAAACTACAACAAATTAGCCGACTCGTATAAACGACGTAAAATTGCCAAAATCTTTTGACCGTATTGGGGGTCGGCCGACCAACGACCGGATAATTGTTCGACGAGGGGGGCAATGCCGCGAGTCACGAAGCGGAAACGGGGATCGACCACTTCTTGGACTAAAGGCTCTAAACTGGCATAAGCTTTGAGGTGTTGAATCTGCGCCCGCACCCCGATTCTAGCACTGGGGAAACTCGCACCACTGATGCCGCCCCCAATGGCACCTAGACCCGCAAAGTTATTTTGAGAGGCTTTGACCAAGCCATCAAAGCGGAGGAAGTTGGTATCGAGGCACATCTGACAAAAGGCAATGTCGTAGTTAATGCCTTCGATGGCTGCTTCTTCACGATACAGTTTCGGCAAATCGGGAAAGTCTTTAAGGGCGTTTTCGTTGTTGTTTTTGAGGAACATCTGCATCTGTACCTCGGAGGTGTTACCGTGACCCATAATGCGGTCGAATTGACCGGGACAGATTTGCAGATTGGTTTTTAAAACAACGGCCCGATTGGCATTGTCCCAGGATACGGAAACGTTGTAATCTCGCAATTCTACAGCTTTTACATACACAATCCCTTTATGGGAAAATAAGCGCACGTTGGGGTCTTGGGTGAGATTGACTCCCAAACGGTCTACAAGGTCGATGGGAACATAAGAGTTGCTATTGACTAAAATGCCTTGTTCTTCGTAGTTTTGGTTGTTGAGGCGAATGTTGATAACGGGATAATCGGGTTCAATGGGCCCGCTTCCGGAAACATCCCGCGACCAAGCAGCCAAGCCGTTAGCCACCCCTTGGGCAATATCGCGACGGCGATTTGTGATTAAAGCCCGGTCTTCGGGGTTGGTTAAAAAGCCCACTTCGAGCAGAATTGAAGGAATGATAATCTGGCGACAAAAGCCTAAACTGCCGACTCCGGTTGAAGTGTCGGGTTTTGCGCCGCGATTGGGCAGTTGGGGCAACTGACGCAATAATGAGAGTAAAATTAATTCGGCGTGTTTTTTGCGTTCGCTATTGCCTGCGATATAAAAAGCAGTAGCCCCTCTCGCACTGGGACTGGAGAAAGCATCGGCATGAATTTCGATCGCGACATCCCCTGATTTTGCTCTAGTATTGATCCAAGCAATGCTTTGTCGCAAACTTAGATCGTCGGGGACGGAAAACACTTCAAAGCCCCGCGATCGCAAATCGGGAACAATTAAATCCCGCAACAATATCATTTGTTGGGCTTCGGTGGTTCCCCCGGCAATTGCCCCTGGGTCTCGTCGTCCCCCCTCGAAGCCACCGTGTCCGGCTGAAATGAAAATTCTACCCATGAAATCTCGTTTCCTTGCGACCTGGATCGTTATTTTGGCACTATGCCCAATCTAGAATAACTTATTGCTGATTGAGTGCAAATTAACGATTTCGAGGGGAAAATGTGCCGTGAAAACTTAGAGGGACGATCTGTGGTAATTCTAACCGACACATTGGAGCATCATCGAGGCGATCGCGATCGTAAATCCAGACTTCGCTGCGGTGAATATTGCCATCATACACGACGGTTAACAACCATCCCGCATCCTCGCCGTTAGCTACATAAATTGGTTCGCTGGGATAGCGATTTTCCCCCATATCCGCCACAGTGAGAGTATGGGTTTCGCGGTCGAAACTCGCGATCGCGCCGACTAATTCCCGACGAATATCGGCGTTTTCCCGATGGACGCAACAGTAAGTATAGCGCCAAGGCTGTCCGGTGAAGGAAGATTCAACCATCGGAAATTCACAACTGCGATCGCACAGTTGTTCTCTCGATACTACTTTACCCGTCTGCCCATTGAGAACCACCCGCCATAATGTGCCTTTGGCATAAGTTTCCGTCTTCCCGCTTGCTACCTCTTTCAGGAATTGATTGGTACTAAAATCGGGAAACGCGACCATTTCCACCACAATTTCCCCAGTTTCCCTTTCGTAGCCATTGGCATGATGCCACTGATACCACGCTTCAGCCTCACTGCGACTGATGAGTTGCAGGGTTTCTTTATCAAAAACCAAAATCTGCGTCCCTAACTGGGGCTTCCAATCCATCGCATCGCTATAGGAATCTATCCCCAAAGCTGCGGTGAGTAAATTTACCCGTACTGGTGGCACAAAAAAGACTAAATAACGCCCTGCGAGAACAAAATCGTGAACGAGGGGCAATCCCGAAAGTTTAAAACTATTTTGCTGTTTAATTCTGCCCCTTGCGTCGCTTTTATATATATAAAGCTGAGTATTAATCCCCACCGCAAAGTTGAAAATTTCCCCGGTGTGTGGATCGACTTTCGGATGGGCAGAATAAGATTGTCCCGACCCTAACCCGTCTAAATTCTCTTTCCCCAACGTCTCTAAAGTCTCCAAATCCAGCGCGTGGGGCTGTCCCCCTTCCCACAGGGCCAAAAGCTTATCTTCTAACGCCAAAACCGACGTATTCGCCGCATTTTTAACCGGACGTAGTAGATTATTCCAAAACGGGCCGGGGGCTTTCATGCCATAGTTGGGAAAAAGAAACTGCCCCGCTTCTTTCTCTGCGAGGTAGCCTTCGGTTTTAATTAATTGGTAAGTCGCGATCGCACCTTCGTCTCCAAATCGTACCGCCAAAATGCCGCCATCGCCATCAAACCAATGACCTACCCTTTCATTGCCTCGCTGCAAGCATCCTGGCCCGTTACGATACAGCGTCCCGCGCAGATTTTGAGGAATTTGACCTGAAATGAGATTGAGGGGGGTTAACGGGAATTCTACGGCGGGGTGCGCGATCGCGCCAGACCAAGCCGGACGAGAAACAGGGGGTTTAGAAATTTGCATAGTTCACAAAAGCAACAAATCTTAATTTTATCTCGCAACGTCAAAACCTGCCGCTTGTAAGGCTTTCCATGTTCGAGTCGAGATGCGATCGCGTTTCAATTGTTTAACATTTAACCACTGAATCCCCATATCTCCCACCTCATCAAGATCGGAACAAATTAAACGCAAAGGACGATAAGGTAACGAACACAAATAAATAATATTAATAGTATGTAATTGTTCGCCGCGAATCGTATAAAATCCTTCTTCTACCGTTAACAAACGCTCAATTTTAAACTCAGTAATTCCCGTTTCTTCTTGTACTTCTCGCCGCAATCCCTCCTCTAAACTTTCATCTGCATCAATTCCTCCTCCCGGTAAATCCCAACAATCAATTTCCGGCATACTCATTTGATGCAGCAACAATACTTCTCCTGCATCCACAAACAGCGCCACCACACTAATCCGCAACCGAGTTTCGAGAGTCATATCAATACTGTCTTAGTTACTGGTACAGACTTTATCTCAATTCTTGCATCAAGTTTGACGAGGATCGTCGGGAGGTGGATGTAAACCAACTTGCATCCATAACTGTCTTGCATTCCGAATCGAATCGCTATCTGCATAGCGCATATCGTTTAAATCCAAACGAAGACAAGTTGCACGACCAGTTGGTGTAGTTCCTTTTATTTCTCGTCCATCTGCTGTCCAGATAAAATGGTCTGACCATTGTTGCTGACGAGGATTAAATAATGCAATAACGGTTTGAGTTTCTGGATCGAAACCCCCAATAAAGTTGTAGCGCCGTTCATTACAACGACGACAAGCAAGAGCCAAATTAGTTATCTCATCGGAACCATTGAGCGATCGCGGAATAATATGGTCAATGGTAAAACGAGTAGCAGCAATTCGTTCAGAAGAATGACAATATTCACAAAGATAATTAGCTCGACGACGAATAAAGTCGCGAGTTTGCTCATCGATTGCCATTATTTTTTTGAGTCAGTAACATAGCATTGATATGAGTAAAAATACGATCTAACTCGCCGATCGATTCTAATTCAGTCATTTCTTCTGGTGTTAATTCATCAGCTTTCTTTTTCTCCAAAAGCGTCTCCATGCGTTCTTGTAAATCATCAGTAAATTTAAAAATGGCGTGAGATTCAAAAGTTTCTAATTTGATTTTTTCTATCAATGAAGATGGCTTTAATACAACAGGATTCATATTTTTATTAAACAATCGATATTCCGTTTAGCTTAATTAAATCTTAGCGATTCTGACGGGCGCGATCGCGCAGACCCTTTCCCCAAATGCTTTAAAATTGGTAATTGTGGCATTTTCTGTGGAGAATTTTAGAACAATGGCAAACGATCGCATACCTGTTGTTGTCAACGGTGCATTAGGTAAAATGGGGCGCGAGGTTATCAAAGCCGTGTCTCAGGCTGATGATATGATGCTCGTTGGTGCAGTAGACCTCAACCCAGAATACCTCGGTCAAGATGTCGGGGAAGTGATTGGCTGCGGAACCCTTGAAGTCCCCATTCTCAACGACTTGCAAAGCATTCTTGTCGTCGCCACCCAAGAAACAATCCAAGGGGTTATGGTAGACTTTACCCATCCCGATAGCGTGTATGAAAACACCCGTACCGCGATCGCTTATGGCATTCGTCCCGTCGTCGGAACAACCGGCCTCAGCCCCGACCAACTCAAAGATTTGGCTGCATTTGCCGAAAAAGCTACCACAGGCGCACTCATCGTCCCCAATTTTTGCATTGGCGTGATTTTAATGCAAAAAGCCGCCCTACAAGCCTCCCAATACTTCGATCACGTCGAAATCATCGAACTGCATCACAACCACAAAGCCGACGCACCCAGTGGAACCGCCGTTAAAACCGCCCAAATGCTCGCAGAAATGGGCAAAACCTACAATCCCCCCGCAGTCGAAGAAAGCGAGAAACTCCCAGGGGCTAGAGGTAGCCTCGGAGACGAAAACATCCGCATTCACAGCGTCCGCTTACCCGGCTTAATCGCCCACCAAGAAATCATTTTCGGCGCACCCGGACAAATCTACACCCTCCGCCACGATAACACCGATCGCGCCGCTTATATGCCCGGCGTACTACTCGCCATTCGCAAAGTCACCGAACTCAAAAACCTCGTTTACGGCCTCGAAAAAATCCTGTAACTATAGTCATTCTAAATAAAAACCGACAGCCCGCCCGCAGATTAAAATCCGTGGGCGGGTTATCGGAATAGACGGTATATTTAAACCAGATTTGGTATGAGTCCGCGAAAGCTGTAGGGTGGGCATCCCCCACCATAAGTAGGGTGGGCATCCCCCACCATAAGTAGGGTGGGCATCCCCAACCCTGTCAAGGTGATGATCTGTACTACTATTTCTATTGATAAGGTCGTTTTTTGCCATTGACTTGTTTGTATCAGAGTTGTATTGGGGGGACTAGCCCCCCCAAACCCCCCCACTGGGGGCAAGACGTTGCCCCCAGACCCCCTGCGTAAGGGCGCGCGGAGGCCGCAAGTGAGTCACTTAACGTAAGTAAGAATGAGGCTTTCAGCGATTTCTGTACACCTTGACAGGGTTGGGTGGGCATCCCCCACCATAAGTAGGGTGGGCATCGCCCACCATAAGATAGCTTTGAGCCTATAGATTCGATCCCAAACCCCCAACAAAGGACAAAGGACAAAAGACCAAGGACTAAGATGGTGGGTTACGGCGGATTAATAGATTGCGCTCACAGCTTGAGTTATAGCCGCCTAACCCACCCTACGTTAATGCTGTTGTCTACACCTCAACCCACACCGAAACCGAGCCTCCCTCGGTGCGAAACTCCCCCCAACCCCACTCATTCGTATAAACAGGCTCCTTGATATGCTCGGTTAAATCCATAAACTGAGCATGAGGTTTCCCCACCTCCATCCACTTACTACCCCCTGGGCCATCGCTCATAATAACCGCCATCGCTAAGGGGTGCTCCTCATCCCCCAAGCAAGTCCAGCCAATAATATCCCAATGGTCAAAATAATCGTACTGCGGCCCGTAGGTGTAGTTTTGCCGCGCATAGAGAAACTTGTCAATTATCCCGCTATGAGAGTCTAAAGAGATGTTGTAAAAATTGCCATCTCGCCCCTTATCCCGGTATTCTGCCCCATAATAATCGGCGTAAAACACGCAAGGATAGCCCTCTTGTCGCAACAAAATCAACGCATAAGCTAGGGGTTTAAACCAAGACTCTACAGTAGCTTCTAGGGATTGTAAGGGCTGAGAATCGTGATTTTCGACAAAAGTCACCGCATGGGTCGGACGCTGCTGCATCATCGTATTATCGAGGATACGGCGCATATCGTAGTAACCGCCGGAGTTGCTGGCATAGTGGAAGTTGTAGTGAAGCGGCACATCCAACACCGACATTTTACCCGCCACTGCATCTACATACCAATGCAGAGTATTGATGTTGCTGTACCAATATTCCCCCACCGTAAATAACTTTTTACCCGCATGACGTTGCATTGCGTCCAACCATTCCGGGAAAAACCAAGACGAAATATGCTTAATCGCATCCAAGCGGAAACCATCAACCCCTGTGGTGTCGAGATACCACTTACCCCAGCGAATCATCTCCTCTCGCACTTCTTGACTCTGAAAATCGACATCACAGCCCATCAAGTAAGCAAAATTACCATTTTCGAGGGCGACATAATCATCAAAGTGCTTGTCTTCAAATAAATAAATCGTGCTTTTATCATCCGGTTTATCGTGGTTGTAATCTACCCCGTCAAAATGCTTCCAATTCCACTTAAAACTAGAGTGTTTGTTGCCTCGACCGGGAAAGGTAAACTCAGTCCAAGCGGTAATTTCGTGCATCTCTCCTTTGGGATTGAGACGGTCTCCCTTGGCAAAGGGTCGGGCTTTAACAGTCTCTTTTTCGTCGGCTCCCATGCGATGATTGATGACAGTATCGGCATATACTTGCATTCCGGCGGTTTGGATGCTTTTCACCGCATCCAGATAAGCCTCCCGCGTCCCGTATTTGGTGCGAATCGTATCCCGTTGGTCAAATTCCCCCAAATCGTACAAATCGTACACCCCATAACCCACATCCTCAATGCCATTCATGCCTTTATAAGCGGGAGGAAGCCATATCGCTGTAAATCCCTTTTCTTTGAGGTGTTGAGCATCGTCTTTGACTTTATCCCACAGGGTACCATCGTTGGGGGTGTACCAGTGGAAATACTGCATCATCGTGCCGTTGATTTGCGTCATTGTGACTTTTCCTTGGGATTGTTGAATGAATTAAAAGGACACCACACATCCTTCTAGTTGAATTCCGCGATAAAAATCAGCCAATATAAAATTTGTCATCCATTCATCACAATTCTATGACCCAAGATTACATTGTTTCCCCCACTTGGTTAGCCTCTCAGTTGGACAACCCCCAAGTTGTCGTCGTCGATTGTCGCTTTGCGCTGGCTGATGCTCAACTCGGACAACGACAATATCAAGAAAGTCACATTCCCGGTGCTTATTATCTCGATTTAGAGCAGGATTTATCCGCCCCTGTCCAAAAACACGGCGGCCGTCATCCCCTCCCTAATATAGACCAGTTTGCGGCAAAATTGGCGGTTATGGGGGTTAATTTCAGGGAAACCCAGGTTATCGCTTATGACGATACTAATTCGGCCTTTGCGGCCCGTTTGTGGTGGCTGTTACGCTATTTAGGACACGATCGCGTCTCGATTTTGAATGGGGGTTGGTCGGCTTATGTGCGAGGCAATCATCCCACAACTTCTGCTATTCCTACGCCAAAAAAAGGTCACTTTTCACCGCAACTGCGAGAAGATTGGGTTGTGGATATTGAAGGGGTCAAACAACGCAAGGATTTAGTCAATACGATTTTAATTGATTCTCGCGATCGCGATCGCTACCTCGGCGAACGAGAACCCATTGACCCGGTTGCCGGACATATCCCCGGTGCGGTGAATCTTCCCTGGAAAACCGCTTGCGACGCTACCGGATACCTCCAACCCCCCACAGCCCAAAAAGAACGCTGGACGGCTTTAAATCCCCCAGAGGAGATTATCGTTTACTGTGGCTCTGGTGTCACCGCTTGCGTGAATTTACTGTCTCTGGAGTTAGCCGGAATCCCCAACGGTAAGCTGTATCCGGGGAGTTGGAGCGATTGGTGTTCTTATTTGTAACCTCAGAACCCCGGTTGCAGCCAGAACCCCGGCTTCAACCCAGAACCCCGGCTTCTTAAAGAAGCCGGGGTTCTAAAGGCGTAAGCTAAAATCAAATGAGTAGGGTGGGCATCGCCCACCATCTCTAGCTTTGAGCCTATTTTTTGATGTTTCAAACCACAATTAATTATTTTAGTTATGAGTCCCTTGATTCACGAAAATTTATTAAAACTCGATCGATTATCTCAAGAAGCCTTCATTAATATTGCCATAGAACATTTAAAACAAATTGATTATCAAGTTAAGGGTTATTGGCATCAAGGTAAGTACTATGGCAATATTCTGATTCTTGACCGCCGTTTAAACATAGACCTGGACAGTTATTCAATTCGTAAAAACTTCCAAAAGGATAAGAAAAAATATGAGATTGAATTAGTATTTTTGTTGAAGTATAATCGCGAATCGAGTGTTTTTGATAAACTCATTCTAATTCTCGACGAAAATTTCCAATTAATTGCTGAATATTGGGATATCAACCCTCAATCTTCTTTGATTGCGGGCGACAAGAATAATCGGGGGGAATTCCCAGCCAAAGTCGAAATCACGTCTTTTCCTGTAGCCAAAACCGGTCTAGACGAAACTGAGTATTTGTTGCAGTCCGAAGCTAATCGGAAAAAGCTGTTACAAGCCATTGAAAACGTCAATCATCGAGAAAATTTAGTAGAAGTTCAGTTAGACAATGACGAATCATTTTAAACTAGGGGATGAATATTTCCGGGGATTTCTCAATTCGCGGTCAATTCAAATCGGAGCGAATCGGATTTGAAATGAGTCGCAAAATTAGTTTTGAGTCTTCAGCTTTTGAAGATTTTAGCGAATGGGCAACCCTCGATAAAAAACTCTATCGTAAAATTATAAAACTGATTAAAGATATAGACCGTTCGCCCTTTGAAGGATTAGGAAAACCGGAACCCCTAAAATATGAATTAAGCGGTTATTGGTCGAGGCGAATTAATGACGAACATCGCTTAGTTTATCAAGTCACAGATACAGAAATCATTGTGGTTGCTTGTAAATATCACTACTCTGAATGAAAGTGACTCAACGCTTTCTCTGGAGTTAGCCGGAATCCCCAACGGTAAGCTGTATCCGGGGAGTTGGAGCGATTGGTGTTCTTATTTGTAACGGTAGCCCAGAACCCCGGCTTCAACCCAGAACCCCGGCTTCTTTAAGAAGCCGGGGTTCTAAATGCCACCACCAACAACTTAAGATATAATCAACCCAAAACTCCCTAAACCCATGCCTCGCC
>JBKHDX010000113.1:0-14706 GCA_046541115.1 Spirulinaceae cyanobacterium
CCTTGGGAGGCTGCTAAAATACCAAGTGCGCCGTATAAACAATCGGTAATAATTTGGGAAGTTTCGACATTTCCCGCGACGACGGCGGCGGGATAAATAGGATTGAGAAGACAGCCTTCGGGGATGATAATTTCGAGGGGTTTGAGACAGCCAGCATTGAGAGGAATATCATCGTCTACGAGGGTACGAAAGACGTATAAAACGGCGGCTTTACAAACAGCTTGAGGAGCGTTAAAGTTAGTTTTGAGTTGGGGAGATGTGCCGGTAAAGTCAATTTTAGCACTGCGGGTTTCCCGGTTGATGGTGACGGTAACTTTTATGGTTTCTCCGGTGTCGAGATTGCAGCTAAAATTACCGTCGCTGAGAACGTCAATGGCATTCTTGACAGCAGTTTCGGCGTTGTCTTGGACATAGCCCATATAGGCTTGGACGGTGGTTAAACCGTATTGTTTGATAATGTTTTGTAGTTCTTGTACGCCTTTTTTGTTAGCAGCAATTTGGGCTTGGAGATCGGCAATATTTTGGTTGATATTGCGGGCGGGATATTCGCCGGATGTGAGAATATTAATGAGTTCGGGTTCGCGAAATTTGCCTGCGTCTACGAGTTGGAAGTTGTCGAGTAATAGGCCTTCTTCAGTGACGTTTTTACTATTAGGCGGCATAGAACCAGGGGCTATACCGCCAATGTCGGCGTGATGACCTCTGGAGGCAACATAAAAGAGGGGATGAGGCTCGGAATTATTATCGGTAAATACGGGAGTAATAACGGTGACATCGGGTAAATGGGTGCCGCCGTTGTAAGGGTTATTAAGAACGTAAACGTCGCCTTTTTTGAATTGATTGTTTTTGGCAGTAATGAGACTTTTAACGCTTTCGCTCATGGAGCCTAAATGGACGGGAATATGAGGGGCGTTGGCGACGAGTTGACCCTCTTTATCAAATAAGGCGCAGGAGAAATCAAGACGTTCTTTGATATTGACGGAATAGCTGGTATTTTGGAGGGTGGTTCCCATTTGTTCTGCGATCGCGCGAAACAGGTTATTGAAGATTTCCAGTAAAACGGGGTCACATTTAACCGAGTGTGCGACCTCACTTATTCTCGAATCCGCACGCTCATTTATCTTCTGTTTACTTAAAATTAGATGGTTGCGTTCGTTGAGGGTGGCTTGCCAACCGATTTCGATGATATTGGTACCAGTGGCTTCGACAATCATGGCGGGACTGGGGATTGTATCTCCCGGTTGCAAATCCTCCCGTTGATAAACCGGGGTGTCTTGCCAATTATTACCGCAGTACATGGGAACAGTCGCGACGGGTTGCGGCGGATTATCGCGATCGCGTTCTCGGATGGGTTCGGGCGGACTCTGAGTGGGGCAAATCAGCTCAACCGAGAGGGTTTCGACAATGAGGGCGCGTCCGGGGATAGTAAAGCCATAACGCTGCTTGTGGCTGCCTTCAAAGGCGGCTCGCATCGCGTTGAGGTCGTCAAGGTCTACAATCAAAGTAGAGTCCGTCCCGGCGTATTTGAGATGCACTTGACGCTGAATCGCCAGGTTATCGGTGTTTGCGTCTTGTTGCTGAAGTTCGATGCGGGCATCTTGGATTAATTCCCCGAAAACTCGGTCTAGGGTGGGCAGTAAATCGCTTTCGAGGGCAGATTCAACGGATTTTTCCCGTAAAACGCGAATATCAGCCAAACCAATGCCATAAGCGGACAATACCCCCGCATAAGGATGTAAAAAGATGGTTTCCATCCCCAAAGCATCAGCAATCAGGCAAGCGTGTTGTCCTCCCGCACCGCCAAAGCAACAGAGGGTATATTCTGAGACATCATAGCCTCGTTGCAGAGATATTTTCTTAATTGCGTTGGCCATTTTTTCCACGGCGATCGCGAGGAATCCCGCAGCCACTTCTTCGGATGTGCGATCGCCCCCAATTCTCGCACTCAAGGCTTGAAATCGCGATCGCACAATCTCTGCATTCAAGGATTCATCGGCATTCGGGCCAAACACCTTGGGGAAAAAGTCTGGTTGTAACTTGCCCAACATCACATTACAATCGGTGACAGTCAGCGGCCCCCCTTTCCCGTAAGAAGCCGGCCCCGGATCGGCCCCGGCAGACTCAGGGCCAACGCGAAAACGAGCGCCATCAAACTGTACAATAGAGCCACCCCCCGCCGCGACGGTGTGAATGGACATCATGGGCGATCGCAAGCGGACTCCGGCAATTTCCGTCTCGAAGCTGCGTTCGTATTCTCCGGCATAATGGGTCACATCGGTGGAAGTTCCCCCCATATCAAAGCCGATAATTTTATGAAATCCGGCGAGTTGGCTGGTTTTAACCGCCCCGACAATACCGCCGGCGGGGCCAGAGAGAATGCTATCTTTACCTTGAAACAGTTGTGCGTCAGTGAGGCCACCATTAGACTGCATGAACATCAACCGCGGTGAAGCCGTCGCCTCTGTAACATTTGTTAACTGACTGCTGACGCGATCGACATAACGACGCAAAATAGGAGACAGGTAAGCATCAACCACGGTGGTATCGCCGCGACTGACCCATTTCATCAGGGGGCTAACTTGGTGTGACGCTGAGATTTGCGTAAAACCAATGTCGCGGGCGAGATCGACGATTTGTTGTTCGTGATGGGGGTAGCGATAACTATGCAATAAGGCGATCGCGCAACTGCGGATTCCGGCATTATAAGCGTTTTCTAAATCAGTTCGGACAGAATCCAGGTCTACGGGTTTTAATTCTTCTCCTTGGGCGCTATAGCGTTCTTGTACTTCGATTACATCTTCATACAGCATTTCCGGGAGGAGAATTTCACGGGCGAAAATTTCCGGGCGATTTTGGTAACCAATGCGGAGGCCATCGCGGAAACCCTGAGTAACCACCAAGACAACTCGCGCCCCTTTGCGTTCTAATAAAGCATTTGTGGCCACAGTCGTTCCCATTTTGACAATTTCAACGATCTCGCTGGGTATGGCTTCATTTGATGCTAAACCCAACAAATCGCGAATGCCTTGAATCGGGGCATCTTGATAATGTTCGGGATTTTCTGACAGTAACTTATGTACTGCGATCGCGCCATCGGGTTTTTTAGCCACAATATCGGTAAAAGTACCGCCGCGATCGATCCAAAACTGCCAACGGGGTTGAGTAGATTTTGTCATAGTATTGTATTACACTTTGCTATTCTTTATCCAACAATGATACAAAATTCTTTAAAGTTAAGATATTGGATTATCGGGGGTTATTTAGTCCCAATTAGTTTGATCCTGGTTTCCGGATTGCTCATTGCCCAAAAAGCTATTATTGCTCAAAAAGCCGCCCAAAAATTTGAACAATCCACTGCGTTAGAAGAAGAATTTGACAATTACGCTGCGAATATTAATGCCAGCGTTAGTAGCGTGCGAGGATATTTATTAGAGCCAAGGGAAAATTTTAAACAAGTTTATCAAGAATCTCGGCAAAACTTTCAACAATTAGAGCAAAATATTGATGCTTCAATTCAAACGGGGTTACCCCAAGAAACCTTCAATGATTTAGTGGATTTAGTCGAAACTGTAGATGCAGAAAATCAAATTATTGTTAACTTAGTCGATAACAATCAACTTGATGCCGCCTTAGAACGCTGGCGCTTGAATAACAATCGTCGTGAATTTGAGCGCATTGAAAAATTAATTAAAGAATTGAGTATTTTAGAACATGAAGCCGTCATTTTAGCTAAACAAGAACAAGCTGAAGCCTTAAAAAATTTAAATCGAATTGTCTGGCTTGCGATCGGATTATCATTAGCTTTATCGTCAATAATTGGCTTTATTGTTATTATGCGCTTGATTCAAAGATTGCAATTTGAAGCCAACGCGATCGCGTCCACTTCTTCAGAAATTGCGGCAGCCATAGAAGAACAAGAACGCATTGCCAATCAACAAGCCGCATCAGTCAATCAAACCACCAGTACCATCGAAGAATTAAGCGCATCTTCCCAACAATCCGCCCAACAAGCCGAATCTGCCGCCCGAGGAGCCAGACAGATTTTATTATTAGCCAATGGTACAGAATTAGAAAGCGGCACTCTCATTCATCCTGATAATAATCTCAAATATAAATCTCAACAAATCGCTCAACAAGTGCAGCGACTCAGCGACGAATTAAACCGCATTAGTGACATTATTAATGTCGTCAGCGAACTGGCTAATCGTACCAATATGTTAGCCCTCAATGCCGCCGTCGAAGCCGTCCGGGCCGGAGAAGTGGGGAAAGGCTTTGAAGTCGTAGCCGCCGAAATTCGCAAACTCGCCGACCAAAGTCGCCAATCAGCCGAAAGTATCGCCAAAATCGTGCGCGAAGTCCAAAAAGTGACTTATACTACCACCAACGCTACCGAAGACGGTATTAAAGCGGTAGACCAAATTATTACAGCCATTGACGAAATTGCCTTAAACGTGCAGCAAATCTCCCTCAACACCCGCCAACAAGCCAGTGCCACGGGTCAGGTAATGACTGCCATGAATGATGTCAACGCCGGGGCTAAACAAACCGCCGCCGGGATATCGCAAACGAAGGTCGGGACGCAGAATTTGAACGAAACGGTAAAAACTCTCAAATCCTTAGTTTAGAGGTCATAGAACGAAACGACGAGTTTTCTACCTTGAGGATTAACACATATTAAGTTATGTGTCTTAGTATAAAAACTCATGTTTTGGTGTGATGTAGGAATCGAGAGCAATAATGAAATTGAGTCGTTCGTTCGTTAACCGCTGTTGCAAGTATCTGGGATATATGGTAGCAGCGATCGCGGCCTTAACCGTGGCGATCGCGCCCCCGGCTTGGAGTCAATCAGCCAGTCCCATCTCTCCCGATAGCATCACCAACCAACTCAACCAAGTCTTATCGGCCAATCGCGTGGGTAGCTTAGTGTCTGCCTCGGTTAATCTCGATGGCTATCAACTCTTTAAAATCGCCTCTATTGCCCCAGCCAATGAAGAAGAGGCAGAAAGAGAACTGCCGATTCAGTTGCGGGTCAATATGATTGAAAGTGCTTTGCGAAAAAGCATTCGCCGCTATATCAACAATGGAGAATTTAATCCCGAAAATCTCAAAGTTGCTTACTCGATTCTGAATAATTTACCCGTAATTGCGGTTTCCAACGAAGCCAATGCGGAAGCGTCGCCCATTAATATTCTGACCGTAACCCAAGAAGATGCACAACTCTATGGCTTAGAACCGGAAGACTTAGCCCCAGAACTGGTTAATATTATTCGCAATGCCTTGATTCGGGCGTACAATCAACGGCAACAGGATTATTTGATTCGTCAGGGGATGTATGCGATCGCGCTGTTTGCCATTGCGACTCTGATAAGCTGGTCAATCCAGCGGGTACAAAATCGCTACAAAGCTGAAAGCAACGCCCTCAAACAAGAACAAGAACAACTCAACGCCCAACCGACTATTCCGGTGGATGCTCAAAATGAAGTCCCCCCGGATCATCAACAATCCCAAATTCGCCGTCACAACGAGCGTAAACTGGAAAAAGACCGAGAACTCAATACTAATCGCCTCAAACGCCTCCTCCTCCAAATCCTACAATTGGCATTATGGTTAGCGGTCATTACCTGGATTGTCGGGCGTTTTCCTTGGATTCGTTGGATTCAGTCTTGGTTGCTCAGACAACCCATGACCGTTATGGGTATCATCATCGGGACGAGTTTAGCCATACGCGGGCTTTCTGTCTTAATTGACCGCGTATTAGGCGTAGTCCAAGAAGCCCAAACCCTCTCTCCCGTTGAATCTCAACGGCGAGCGTTACGCTTTTCTACCTTTTCCGTTGTCCTTAAAGGCATTGCCACGGTGATTTTAGCCGCCGTGGCCGTTATTTTAATCCTCGAAACCCTCAATATCCCTACCACCCCGATTTTAGCCGGGGTTGGGGTGTTAGCTCTAGGGGTGTCCTTGGGCGCACAAAACCTGGTCACAGATGTAATTAATGGCTGTTTTATCCTCCTCGAAGACCAATACGCCGTCGGGGACGTAATCGATGTTGGCAGCGCGGTTGGCTTTGTCGAATACATGAACCTCCGCATTACCCAACTACGCGGTGCAGAAGGACGACTGACCACCATTCCCAACAGCAGCGTTAAAGTGGTGCATAACCTGACTAAAAATTGGTCGCGAGTCGATTTCACCATCGAGATCGCTTATGATGCTGACCCCGTAAGGGCTATGGAAATGATGAAAGAAGTCTCCGAAGGCATGGCCAAAGACCCTGAATGGAGCGCCAAAGTCCTCGAACCCTTTGTTTTAATCGGAGTCGAAAATATCTCTCACGCCGGGATTCAGATTTTAATGTGGATCAAAACCCAACCGATTCAGCAATGGAACGTGGCCCGGGAATTTCGCCGTCGCTTAAAAGCCGAATTTGACAAAGAAGGAATTGCGATCGGTATTCCCCAACAGTTTTTACGCTTGGATGGTAAGGTTGAGGAATTAAACGATGAAATGAACGGTCACGATCGTCATGGCGATCGCGCCCTCAATTCGGTAGATAATTAGCGGTTAAGTATTTAAGACAGTGCGTTAGACTTCGCGTTTCGCACCCTACCGCTTCTTCTGGCAATACATGAAAAACCAACAACAGAAAACCAGTAAATGATCGGGAAAACGTGACCCTTAGCTGCTGACAACTGATGACTATCCAGAAACTTAAACTCAATTTTTGAGGCTGAAAGCCTTTTTAAATATAGCTTTTAGCCTTTTTTTAGAGTCTGCTCTCTAGGCCAAAGTTTCTGACCTCCTTTGGAGGAGTTTGCATCCCCACTCCCCCCCCTGACTGCCTACTGCCCACAGCACGCGCTGCCCCTTAGATGCTGATGACTGATGACTGATGACTTCCCCCCCGCTTCTTTGAGTGATTGGCTGAGTGCGCCACCACCGTCTACAGAATGGGTTGCAGGCCGCCCGATCCCCAGAAGCACTAAAGACGAACAAAGCGGCAAAATTCAGCTTAATATTGCCCGTTCCTGGGCGAGATACAAAGATTTGAGCGCTCAGGGCGGCCAAGTTTATCTCAGTGCCGCTTGCAAAACCACAAACCAGGGCCGCTGTCCCGATGTGGCTTATTTAAACGCCCTACAAGTTACCCAGTTTGGCTCGTTTTCTGCCCTACCTCAAAGTTTCCCCCTGATTGCCGAGATTGTTTCGGCCAGCGAACGAGCCGAACCCCTTTATGATAAAGCCCGCGAGTATTTAAAATCTGGGGGTTTAGAGGTGTGGTTAGTCTTTCCCGCTAGTCGCTGGATTGTGACCCTCACTTCCCAAAAACAAAGGTTATACGGGTTTCAGGAGTTGATTAAAACACAACAGGTGTTACCGGGCTTTTGTGTAGCGGTGGCGGATTTGTTGAGTTAGGGCCTAGGGTTTCCTATCAGGTTGACATCCTCCTCGGCATAAATGCGCGAGGATTCCTAACAGCCACACAAGCTAAGTTGTTTGTACTTTAGATGGGGTCAGTGAACTACCCGACGAGTATTGCTTCGCATACAGCGCAGGCTTCCTGCCCAGCAGACAGCGTAGTAGTAGATTTCTTTCGTCCTCTATTACTGCGTCTTACATCTCGACGATAGGCTTTATCCCGCGTCCCGCAGGTCAAAATTCGTAGTCCCTCATCTGGCGAGGTTGATGGCGGCGTTAATGTCTCTATCATGGTGAGTTCCACAATTAGGACAATTCCACATCCTAATATCGAGGGGTAAACTCTCTACTTGATTCCAGCAAACATTGCAGGTCGGGGCTTCCCCGCGATGAGCCAAAAAAAACGGTAGAGACTCAATGCTCTACCGTTTTTTGGCTCGAAGGAATTAGTGATACAAACTAGAATCTAGGATTCTGCTTTTTCCAACATAATTTGGGGTTGGTCTTGTTTGCTGACAACTACTTTGTTGTCATCGTTTACATCGACCACGGCAATATCGCCTTCTCCCACATTCCCAGACAGAATTTCTTCGGCTAAGACATCTTCGAGTAAGCGCATAATGGCACGACGTAACGGACGCGCCCCATAGCTTGGGTTGTAGCCTTCTTTCACCAAGAGGTCTTTAAATTTATCGGTGACTTTGAGGCTGATGCCTTTCTCGTTGAGGCGTTGGAAGACCTCGTTGAGCAGTAAGGTTGAGATTTCTTTGATTTCTTCGACGTTGAGTTGACGGAAGACGATAATCTCGTCGAGACGGTTGAGGAATTCAGGACGGAAGAAGTTTTTCAGTTCTTCGTTGACTAGAGAACGAATGCGGTTGTATTGCGATTCGGTCTTGTCTTCGCTGAACTCGAACCCTAAACCGCCGCCACCTTTTTCGATGACTTTTGAACCGATGTTCGAGGTCATAATCAACAGCGTGTTTTTGAAGTCCACGGTGCGACCTTTCGCGTCGGTTAAGCGACCGTCTTCAAGGATTTGCAGCAGCATATTGAAGACATCAGGGTGCGCTTTTTCGATTTCGTCGAACAGAACAACGGTGTAAGGACGACGACGCACAGCTTCGGTGAGTTGACCGCCTTCGTTGTAGCCGACATAACCCGGAGGCGAACCGATGAGTTTAGAAACGGTGTGACGTTCCATAAATTCGGACATATCCAAGCGGATCATCGCGTCTTCTGAGCCGAAGAAGTAAGCCGCTAAGGATTTGGTCAACTCGGTTTTCCCGACCCCCGTCGGCCCGCAGAAGATAAAGCTGGCAATGGGACGGTTGGGATTTTTCAAACCTACACGGGCGCGACGAATGGCGCGAGACACGGCTTTGACTGCATCTTCTTGACCAATCAGTCGTTGATGCAGGGTGTCTTCCATGTGTAGGAGTTTCTCGGATTCGGTTTCGGTGAGTTTGTTCACCGGAACTCCTGTCCAAGAGGCGACGATGTGGGCAATTTCCTCGGAGTCTACGAGGGGGCCTTCTTCGTCGCTGCTGCCGTCGGTTTTCTTCGAGGAAGCGATCGCGCGAATTTCGGCTTTGATTTCCATTTCGCGATCGCGCAGTTCCCCAGCTTTATCAAAGTCTTGAGCGCGTACTGCGTCGTCTTTTTGCTTCAAGATTTGTCGCAGTTCTTTGTCGAGTTCTTTGGCCGCGGGGGGCAGTTGCGAGTTAATTAAGCGCACTCGCGAACCGGCTTCGTCGATCAAGTCAATGGCTTTATCCGGGAGGTAGCGATCGCTAATGTAACGATCCGACAAATGCGCCGCCGCTTCGAGGGCTTCGTCTAAAATTTTCAGTTTGTGGTGTTGCTCGTAACGTTCGCGCAAACCGTAGAGAATTTCGACGGTTTCATCGACGGTGGGTTCGCCCACCATCACCGGTTGGAAACGCCGTTCTAAGGCGGCATCCCGTTCGATGTGTTTGCGATACTCATCGAGGGTGGTTGCGCCGATACATTGCAACTCACCCCGCGCTAAGGCGGGTTTGAGGATGTTGGCTGCGTCGATGGCCCCTTCGGCGGCTCCGGCTCCAATCAGGGTGTGAACCTCGTCAATGACCAAAACGACGTTCCCCGCCGAGCGGATTTCGTCCATGATCTTTTTGAGACGTTCTTCAAATTCACCCCTGTATTTTGTTCCGGCGACCAATAAGCCGATATCCAGGGTGACGACGCGCTTTTCTTCGAGAATGTCGGGGATGTCGTTGTTGGCGATGCGTTGCGCCAAACCTTCGGCGATCGCGGTTTTACCCACCCCAGGTTCCCCAATGAGAACTGGATTGTTTTTCGTCCGACGACCGAGAATTTGGATCACCCGTTCGATTTCTTTGACACGGCCGACCACGGGGTCGAGTTTACCCTCGGCGGCTAAATTGGTGAGATTAGAACCAAATTCGTCCAAAGTCGGGGTTTTGGTTCGTCCCGAACTCGGCCCGGCGGTAACTTCGGTGGTTTCACCGAGCATTCGGATCACCTGAGTGCGAACTTTAGAGAGGTCTACTCCCACATTTTCTAGCACCCGCGCCGCTACGCCTTCTCCTTCGCGAATTAAGCCTAACAGCAAGTGTTCTGTGCCAATATAGTTATGGCCCAGTTGCCGGGCTTCTTCTAACGACAGTTCGAGAACGCGCTTGGCTCTGGGGGTGAAAGGAATTTCCACTGCTACAAAGCCGGAACCGCGACCGATAATTTTCTCAACTTCGATGCGGGCATCTTTTAGGTTGACTCCCATTGATTTGAGAACTTTGGCGGCAACACCTGTTCCTTCACCAATGAGACCTAAAAGGATTTGTTCTGTACCCACGAAGTTGTGACCCAGGCGGCGTGCCTCCTCCTGGGCTAACATAATGACTTTTATGGCTTTTTCTGTAAAGCGTTCAAACATGACCTATTATCCATCACCTGCTGCTTGCCCGTGTATGGTTGATTCTAACACAGGCATTTTGGCTTGATGTTGTATAGCGCACTATTTTCAGTTATCAGTTAACAGTAATCAGTCATCAGTCAACAGTTTTTTAGGCAGTGGGCAGTGGGGAGAAGCAATAACCAATAACCAACAACAAAGGACTAATGACCAATGACTAAATTGCCGCTCAGCCATAAGATTAAAGCATCTTCTTGGTTATCTTGGTAGTATTTTTTGCGAGTTCCGGCGATTTTGAAGCCAAATTTTTGATAAAGGGCAATGGCCGCTTGGTTGCTCCTGCGGACTTCTAGGGTGGCTCGTTCTAAGCCTCTAGCTTGGGCTTTTTGTAGCAGAGTGGATAAAAGTAAAGAGCCTAAGCCTTGGCGACGGTAAGCGGGGGCAACTGCCAGAAGGGTGATGTGAGCTTCTTCTAAAATCGCCCAAAAACAGCCCATGGCGATTAAAGATTGGGGTTGATGATGCGATCGCGCAATGCCCCATAATTCGCTATTGGGGCTATCAAGTTCCCGTTGATAGCCGTCTATTGTCCATAAACCGCCCAAACATTGATGGTCGAGTTCGACGACTGCTTCGAGATCGTCAACAATTAGAGGTTTTAATAGAAGTTCTGATAAAGTCACAGCTTTGCAATTGTACACTAACAAAGGAGAGCGATCGCCGGAGCTGTTGTACCAATGACTCATAGTTCAACAGACTCAACCCATTCTCAACCCCAAAATTTTATGATTATATCCCCTGAACAAAGCGTACAACCTTTGACTTATCCCTATTTACCGAATCCCAACTCAGATGCATCTACAATTGCGCCCAATCAATCCTTAATGCCTCTGAGCGCTAAAATCAACGATCGCGATCGCCTCGAAATTGGCGGTTGTGATGTCACAGAACTATTACAGCAATTTGGTTCGCCCCTTTATATTCTCGATGAAGCGACCCTGAGAACCGCTTGTGGTCAATATCGAGATGCTTTTGCGCGTTACTATCCCGGGCCGTCCCAAGTGATTTATGCCTCGAAAGCTTGGAGTTGTTTGGCGGTGTGCGCGATCGTCGCCCAAGAAGGCTTAGGCTTTGATGTGGTATCGGGGGGCGAACTCTACACGACTTTGCAAGCCGGGGTTAGCCCTGACAAAATCTATTTTCATGGCAATAATAAGTCCCGTGAAGAGCTGCAATTTGCCGTGGATAAAGATTGTGCCATTATTGTGGATAACTGGCTAGAATTGCAAATTTTAGCCGAAATTACCAATCCCGAAAAGCCGACACGGATTTTACTGCGGCTGACACCAGGCATTGAATGTCACACTCACGAATATATCCGCACGGGTCATATTGACAGTAAATTTGGCTTCGATCCCAATCAACTGCCCGAAGTATTTAAATTTGTCGCCCAACAACCGGGATTAAACGGAATTGGCCTTCATGCTCACATTGGCTCGCAAATCTTCGAGCGTCAGCCCCACCAAGATTTAGGGGGCGTTTTAGTGGATTGGATGGCTAAAGCCCTGGATGCGGGTTTACCGATTAGCGAGTTAAATATTGGCGGGGGTTTAGGGATTCGCTACACTGAAGCCGACGATCCCCCCAGTATTGAAGAATGGGTGAAAACGGCGGCAGAATCGGTGGCCAAAGCTTGTGACGATCGCGGTTTATCTTATCCGAAATTAATTTCTGAACCGGGGCGATCGCTGATTGGTTCTGCTTGTCTTACCGCTTATACCGTAGGCGGTCGTAAAACGATCCCCAATATCCGCACTTATATTACCGTCGATGGCGGAATGTCAGACAATCCACGACCGATTACCTATCAATCTGTGTATCGGGCTGTGGTGGGCAATCGGATGTCGGCAACGCCGAGTGAAATTGTCACAGTTGCCGGAAAACATTGTGAATCGGGCGATATTGTCATCAAAGACGCGCATTTACCCGTTACCGAACCCGGAGACACTTTGATTATTCTGGCCACAGGCGCGTATAACTACAGTATGGCTTCTAACTATAATCGCATAGGTCGTCCGGCTGCCGTTTTAGTCAAAGATGGTGAAGCCACAACCATTATCAATCGCGAAACTTACGCGGATTTACTGCGGCAAGATTACTTACCCCAGCGATTAAGCCTGTAATCGTCAGTGCAACCGCTACAATCAAACTAAAGGTTGCAAACTTTTTTGAGTGCCGATCGCGTTATTCGTTCGGCCCCCTTGTTTGTCTGTTCATCCCGATCGCCCTAGGATGCGCCCCCATGTCTTCGTCGGGTCCAATGCTTATCCCGGACTGGATTCCATATTGGCTGATTCGTAGTCTTGATATCGGATTAGTTCTGGTTTTTACTTATGTTATGCTCCTCGCGATCGGGGAGCGTCGTACCCTATGGATGGTTCGCGGCTTTATTTTGTTAATGCTGGCCGCGGTCATTAGCGATAACTTAAATTTTGAATTGCTGTCGTTTGTCCTTGAAAAGCTGGTTGTGGGTTCGGCAGTGGCAATGGCGGTGATTTTTCAGTCGGATTTCCGCAAATTTCTCGAACTTTTGGGGCGAGGCGAGTTTTTACAAATTGTGCGAACGTCTCGCCGCCCGCTTCCTAAAGCGGATAGCACGATTGATAAGATTGTCGATGCGGTCAAGGAGTTATCGCAAAACCGCACGGGCGCATTAATTGTTTTAGAAACCAATGGCGTGATTGACGAACGGGATTTTGCCGTACCGGGGGTGGCCCTCAATGCTGAAATTTCTAAGGAATTGTTACAAACGATTTTTCAAACAACTACGTTATTGCACGATGGGGCGGTTCATATACGCGGTTCTCGCATTGTAGCGGCGGGAACGATTTTGCCGCTATCAGAACGGAAAGCGTCTCGGCAGTTGGGAACTCGTCACCGAGCGGCGATGGGAATTACTGAGCGGGTGGAAAATTGTTTGTGTGTAGTAGTGTCTGAAGAAACTGGCTCGATTTCTTTAGCAGAAGGTCGATTGCTGAATCGCCCGCTCACCAGTAGCAAACTGAAAGAACTGCTCGAAGAACGATTTTCGCCTTCGGTGGAACGGGAATCAGTGGTTGCGCCGGGCATTGGGCGATTAAGTCGGAAGTTGGGAATTAAGGGATGGGGCTTGTTTAAGCAATTTTTAGGAAGGTCGCAGAAAACTTCTGAGGAAAAGAAACGTAGCGAAATGCGCGGCGGCGATTAGGGCGATCGCTCGTTAGCGTTAGAGACTGTTCTTGGCTTATAATCGTTAAGAATTTTTACAACCCCTGCCACTTCTACCCAAAAAACCCTTCTGATTCTGGATAGAACAGAGGGAAGTAAAGCTGAAAAAGCGATTTTGGGACTTCTACTACTGTACAATTTCTTCGTCCTGCCAAATGACTTTGAGCAAAAGCGTGTTACTAGAGCAGTTACCTTCGGATTTAGATCGCGATCGTTTACCCCATCACGTTGCGGTGATTATGGATGGTAATGGTCGTTGGGCTAAACGCCAAGGACTACAACGAATTATGGGGCATCGTCGGGGCGTAGATGCTTTAAAAAATATCTTGCGCTGTTGCAAAGATTGGGGGATTTCCGCGCTGACCGCTTACGCTTTTTCCACGGAAAATTGGGGGCGACCTTCAGAAGAAGTGGAATTTTTGATGATGCTGTTTGAACGGGTGTTGCGGCGGGAGTTAGCGGAGATGATCGAAGAAGATGTCCGCATTCGCTTTGTGGGCAATTTAGCGGGATTACCTCAGTCGTTGCAAGCAGAAATTCAGCGTTCGATGACAGCAACGAAAGATAATCTTAGCGTTCAGTTTACCATTGCGACTAACTACGGCGGTCGTCAAGAAATTCTCCACGCTTGCCGCGCGATCGCGACCCAAGTCCAACAAGGTGAAATTGACCCAGATAACATCGACGAGGAGTTGTTTGAACGTCATCTCTACACGACGGGTTTACCATCCCCGGATTTACTCATTCGCACCAGTGGGGAAATGCGGATTAGTAACTTTTTGTTGTGGCAAATGGCTTATGCTGAAATTTATGTGACGCAAACCGCTTGGCCGGATTTTGACCGCAAGGAGTTTCACAAGGCGTTGCGCGTCTACCAAAATCGCGATCGCCGTTTCGGGAAAGTTAAGGTTTAGTTGTTGGTTATTGGTTATTGGTTATTGGTTATTGGTTATTGGTTATTGGTTATTGGCAAAATCCCCTAATTGGTCATTGGAAATTGGTAATTTCTTCCCCCTCTCCCCACTCTGGACGGGGAAAAGAGCGCCCCTACGACTGCCCACTGCCCCTTAGATGCTGATAACTGATAACCCCTCCCCGAATTTTAT
>JBKHDX010000114.1:0-14681 GCA_046541115.1 Spirulinaceae cyanobacterium
ACGCGACAGCGATCGCTACTGTACTACTCGCGGGGTTATAATGAATTGCGCGATCGCATTCGTAATTTTTACGGCGAACTGAATCCGGGGGATTGTTGGGTTAGCGTTTCTTGCTTTATTCCTGCCGATGCTCACAATATTTTACTCAATCAACTCCAAGCCGCAGCCAAAAAAGGCAATGGCACGTTGAAATGGTTTCCTGGGACAGTCATCAAGGAACTCGAATATAACGACGATAATACAATGATCTCCGGCGCGATCGCGATTCAGCATCAACCCCAACCGGGAACCCCTCCCCTCAACAGCGAACCCCTCTCCCAAATCATCAAAGACGCTTATCGCTACGAAGACTCTCCCCGCTTCCAAAAAACCATCATCCGCTTTACTCCCCCCCACCAAAACCCCAATCATTGGCTTGTCATCGAAGCCACCGAAACCGGGGAACTTATCGCCCTGGCCGACGTTCCCTATCGTCTCGGCCTCGACCCGCGAACCCATCGCGAACCCTCCTCTCCCGTCACCACCCAAGACCCCTACTGCGTCCAGGGCTTTACCTATACCTTCGCAATGGAGAAAACCGCCGAGGCACAAACCTACAACATCCCCGATTTCTATTCCCAACACGCCCCTTACTACAGCTACGAACTCCCCCGACTGGCGAACTTTGACCTCGTATTCACCTATCGCCGCATCTGGAGTCCGCAAACCGGAGAACCCGGAAGCTTTGGCGGCATAAGATGGACAAATCCCACCCCCGGCGACATTTCCATGCAAAACTGGACATGGGGGAACGATTATCGCCCCGGAACCGCCCAAGACAACTTAATTTATACTCGCGAACAACTCCAACAAACCGGACAACTCACTCCTGGGAATTGGCTGGGAGGTTTGCGACAAGAAACCCTACAAAGCGGCGAAGAACACGCCCTCGGTTACTTTTACTGGCTAGTCCAGGGAACCACCGACTCGCAACTCGACGACAGCGTAAAAGCACCCCATCCCTATCACATTCTTTTGCAGGGATATGACTCCCCCATGGGAACCGCCCACGGCTTATCAAAATTCCCCTATATTCGCGAAGGAAGACGCATTATTGGTCGTCCGTCCTTTGGTTATGCAGACGGCTTTTCTATCGACGAAATCGATATTTCCCGTCGCGACTACACCGCCGAGTTTTACCAAGAAAACCTCTCTCGGTCACAATATCAAGATTTATGGATTGCTTTAGCCGGACTTGAAGCCCCCAAAGCCATCGCTCAAAATCTCTCTCCTGGGGAGATTTCCCGACGGACTCGTTCAACCATTTATCCCGATGCGGTGGGGATTTCTCAATACCCCATTGATTTTCATCCTTGCATGACCCTTTCTCCCCCAGAACGTCCGGGCAATACCGAGCGAGAAAACGTCAGAATCGGGCAGGGTTCATCCTATCCCGCCCAAATTCCCCTCCGAGCCATGATTCCCCAGCGTATCGATAATTTACTCGTCGTGGGTAAAAGTATCGCCACCAGTCACACGGCGGCGGCAGCTTATCGGGTACATTCGTTTGAGTGGTCTTCTGGCGCAGCCGCAGGAGTAACGGCGGATTATGTGTTGGATAAGGGCATTTTACCTTATGAATTGGTAGCGAGTATGCCCCGTCCATCTCAAAATTTGCGGGAGTTACAACGGCGTTTACGGGTGACAAACAATCCGATTTCTTTCCCGAATACGTCGATTTTTAATCTCGATTGGAGTAATTGGTAATTTTACAGTTATCAGTCAACAGTTATCAGTTATCAGTAATTATAATCTCGTTTCTTCGTTCTACCAAGGGACGTAAAAATAAGGCTCTGCCTCAATTTTAAAAAATATTGCGTAGGGTGGGCATCGCCCACCATCTCTAGCTTTCAACTCGTTCCTTAGTTCTACCAAGGGACGTAAAGGTAAGGCTCTATCTCAATTTTAAAAAATATCGCGTAGGATAGCTTTAATCACCTTGATTATGTCTCAAGTCACAATAATATGGCTATTCAAAGGGATGTAAAAATAAGGCTCTGACTTGATTGTAAAATTATCGTATTAGTTTGACTATAATCGCTTTTTTCCTACGCAAGATTGAGGCTTTATTTCCCTAACCCGCCCACAGATTATAAATCTGGGGAACCGATGCAACAAAGTCCGCTTTCACGGACTCGATAAAATCATAAAATCTGGTTAAATCGTGAGGGTTAAGAACCCCGGTTTCTGGAGTAATATTCCAACTTAATCGAATGTAGAAATAAGAAACCGGGGTTCTAGTTGAGGGGTTAAATGCTTTGATTTTCGACAAGTTGAGGACGATTGAAGATATCAAGGAGTAAATTGACTAAGGGAATGTATTGTTGAGTTAAATCATTTTCGCGAATAAAAACATTGCGCTTGAAATAAAAATGTAAATCGTTATTGCGGCGATGATTGGCGAGAGTTTTTAAGCCAGCTTCAATTAATTTGAGTTCGAGGAGAGAGATAATGTCTTTTTGCCGCAGTTTTTTGAAGTATTTTTTATACAGTTGTCCGACGGTTCCGGTGTGAATTTGCGAGATGTAGATAATATTTTTGGCTTCTAATACGGTTTTGAGCCAATCGTTTTCGCGGACAATGACTTTACTGCCTTGCTCAAACTCTTTGTCATCTTTTTTAGAAAAAATATCAATCTGATGCTGAATTAAAACCGCTTTGGCTAAAATTTCGATACCCAAAGAAATGTTAATCCAAAATAAACGAAAGGGATATTTTTCGTTTTGTAAATCGGCTTCGGCTTTTTCGTAAAAGTCGTGAGTGAGGGTGAGTTGATGGTGAGTATCAAACTCTAGATAATCGTTGCTGATAATTAAATATTTGGCATAGTCGAGATTGGCTTCAGCAATATCTGAAAAATCGAAAAATATCATTCCTGAGTCAGTTTTTCAGAGATTGAGTGGAGAAACCCAGTCTGAAGATAAAACTGGGTTTCTAGGGATGACAACCCTTAACTGGATGCTTCGGTGGGGGCGGGTTGCCAGGGTAATTGCTTATATTTGAGATACGATCCTAACACGACCAGGAGCGCGATCGCGATCGCACCCAAAGCCAGATAACTCGGAACCCAATATACCGCTTCGAGGTGATTAATTTCACCGGGTTTCAGTTGCCAAATCAGTTGATTTCCGACTTTTTTCGCAGGAGGATAAACGCCGCGAGGCACATTCGCAACAATACTGCGACCCCCCCAAGGAGTTGTGAGACGAAATTCAAGGTTAACCAGGGATTCCGGGCTGAGAATCAGGGTTTCTTGATTGGCGAGAACTCCCAAACCGCGTAAATCGATGTTAAGGTTGAGGCGATCGCGATCGGCCAATAAAAAGTTACGCTGTTTAAGGGTCATCGTCGAGGAAAGATTGGCCAAACCGGGGTCGTTAACCGGGGTATTGGTGGGTTGTGCGGTATCAAAAAATTGATTGAATTTTTCCACCATTTCTGCCCCATTCCCAAAGGGAATCGTTACTACAATTTCGCGGTCTGAGAGACGTTCGGTTTTCCCTTGCAGAGTTTTGGCGCGATTTTCAAAGGTTTTGAGCCAGTTTTGCGCTTCTACGGGACTCAGGCTGGTAATTTGTTCTCCTAGGGTAATATGCTGCGTGATTTTACCCTTAAACTGTCGCTGCACATCTACACCCACTTCATAACGCACGCAACCCGACAGCAGCAGCGTCACAGCCAACACCACCCCTAACAAAACCGTCCGCAGGGAAGAAAATCGCAAACTCATAGCTCAATCCATTTGTGGCAACATCTTTTCTATAGTAATTTACCGGGTGCTGGGGAATTACGAATTATGAGTTATGAATTATGAATTATGAATTGCGGTAGGGGTGAGGTTTCGCGCGTACAGTCTCAACCCAAGGGAAATTACGATTTGATGCCGTTATCGTACCAGAAAAATATTACAAAATATTAACGTACTATTGGGCAGGGAAACCCAACCCCTACGGATAATTTCTGAATAGCAGAGTAGGTTGGGTAGAACAAAGTGAAACCCAACAACAAACAACAAACAACAAATAACTAATAACTAATAACGAGTAAACGTAACCCTTAGAGGCGGTTAACAAATTCAGCCGTTGCAGCCACGAAAGTTTCTGGGGCTTCGTAAGGCATCACATTGCGCCCTAGAATGAGTTTACCCTCTCCTTGGGGTAAATGGTCTAAATATGCGTTGAGGCGTTCTTGGGGGGTTTCTGCGGCTCCCTGGCGGCTAATACTGGATGCTCCTTCCCCGAATAACATTAAAGCAGGTTGTTGGATATTCGCGATCGCGTCCCCGTAATCTTTGCGCCAAAAACCCGCTAAAAATGAAAATACCGCATAACGAGTTTTCATATCCGCTGACCCGAATTTCAGCATTTCTAGCCATTCTTCATCTACGGCTTCTTCTGTAGCAAAAAGTTGGCGAGTTGAGAAAGATTCGAGAAATTGGCGGCGACGAGCATACCGATAAAAGGCACTACCAAAAGGAGTATCGAACAGCAAATTCCACAGTAATTTTTGTTGAGTAGATGGGGCTTGTTTCGTAATTAATCCCCAAGCGGGCGGCCCGGATGCGACAATCGCTTTCACAGAATCTGAGGCAATTTGAACTAACTCGACTGCGACTGGAAAAAGTGCGCCTTGCACCACCACAACAACCGGCTTTTTAATAACCGTTTTAACGAACTTTTCGAGTTGTGCAGCCCAATCTTCTGAGTAATACGCAAGGTGAGGTGCGTCGCTTTCTCCACAGCCGAGTAAATCGGTATTATAAATCGGATTGGTTTGTCCGCTTGCGTACCACTGAGTACAAAATCTTTCCCAAAATTGACGAGATAAACCCACCCCAATGGGATGAATTAACAGTAATGGCGTTTGATTTGATTCGGCGTTGTAAACATCATAAACGCATTCGTATTCTTTGAAGGTATAGGAATCCGTTTGCGGTTCGGAATTATCAATTTCTGCGGTTTGATTGGCTGAATCTGAAGTCGCTTCTGGCATTATATTTTCGGTTGAATCTTGAATATTATTTTCTGTATCAGAATTGCTTTGAGAGGCTTCTGCTACAGTGGTTTCTGTTGCAATATTCCCTTGATTTTGTAAGGGCGTTTCTATTTCTTCTTCGGCTGAATTAGATTCGTTGGTTTCGACAACATCGAGATTGTTGGGATTGGGCGCGATCGCGCGGTCTTGGGGTGGTAAAATAACTTCAGGCTCGCTATTTCCTGCGTCAGAAGTAGTTAGATTAAGTTCACTATCGGGAACATGAGAAGGACGAGGTAAAGCGTTAGAAGTCAGACGAAATCGCCCTCGCTGTCTTTGACGTTTCCGGGAACGACGAGAGTTGTTCTTAAGGCGGTTTCTCTTGTTCATCGTATCAATAACCACTTTCTAGACAGCATTAATGTCAGAGCGAGATTGAAGGATTATATTGAATATCAAATCCGCAAAAAAACAACCACTGTTTGAGAACTCCGGTTTTTGCGGCCAAATCCTAACTTTATCGTGTAAGCAGATAAGAAACCGGGGTTCTAAATCTCGCTTGTTAACAGGATTTGAGATAACCTAAAACATCAATTTTGGATGTTGTAATTGATATCCCGCATCCTTGATTTTCTGATTGGAAACCTTGGCTTGACTCGAACGTTGACTGGGTTGCGACGCATCCCAAGTAATCGGGGGTAAATTATGCTTTTCAAACAGCTTGTTTGTCAATTCTCCCCTAGTCAAAGAATCATCATCCGCGAGGTTATAAATCCCATCTAATCGCTGCTGAATGGCAAAATCAATCGCCCCCACAATATCATCTAAATGTATCCAATTACTCGGCTCATTACCACTACCGGGGCGAGTTTGTCCCGCAGCCCGACCATAAATTTTAATTAACTCCCGATTCGGGCCATAAATACCTCCCAAACGCAGAATACAAACGTTTAAATTACTGTTGGCTGCATTCAGCAAAACCTGTTCGGCTTCAGCTAAAATTTCGCTTTTGCGATTGTTGGGTTTAACGGGGGTATTTTCATCAACCCATGCGCCGTTATGATTGCCGTAAACCGAGTAACTTCCGGTATACACTAACTGTTTAATATTGGGGAATTCTGGCAAGACAGAAGCCAAGGTTTTCGCGGTGTGTAAATAAGCTTGTTCGTAGGCTTCGGCGCTTTTTGGGGCTACGGATAAAACAATCGCGTCTTGGTCTTCTAAAACCGCTCTTAACGCTTCGGGGTCATCCCCTTTGAGTATAAAAACATATTTCGCGATCGCGTTCAAGTCAGACACTTTATCGGGCGTGGTTGTGGTTGCAGTCACTTCAATTTCTGGATGATTTTTCCAGATTTTTGCCGCTGCTTTGCCAACATAACCACAGCCAATAATTACTATTTTCATTTTGCTAATTCTCGCTCAATCGCACTTACTAATTCGGGTGATTCTGGTGCGACGCTGCTTTTAAAACGTTCGACGACTTCCCCTTTTTTATTAATCAGGAATTTCTCAAAATTCCAACCCACATCCGCCTTATTCTCCGTCGCTTGGGTCAAACGTTCGTATAAAGGATGTTGTTGCGACCCCACCGCGTGAACTTTATCAAACAACTCGAAAGTTACGCCATATTTACTTTGACAAAATTCCAGAATTTCCGGGTTACTTTTTGGCTCTTGTGCGCCATAATCGTTACAGGGAAAACCCAGAATCCGCAATCCCTGGTCTTTATATTTTTGATTCAAGGCTTCTAACCCTTTATATTGTGAAGTGAAGCCGCAATAAGAAGCTACATTGACAATCAAGACAACATTGCCTAAATAATCTTTGAGGTCTTTTTCTTGATTATCAATAGTTGTGACTGTAAAATCAGTAATGGTTTGAGACATTGCTTTTTCTAACTTACTAAACTAACTAAATTAACGTCCAGAATACGCCTTGATAGGCTCTTTAATAAAGCGGATATAAAAATGTTTGAATGTTGATTTCAACACGCGGGGTAAGCCAAAATCAATTGGGACTAAAGCCGCAGGTAACTTCCAATCTGCAACGCGCAAATCGACAGGTTTGGCTAAAGGAAACTCAATTTCGGCTAACTCCGCACAAACTCCCAAGCGCTGCGAAGCTGCTACAGTAGGAATTAGCGTGGGATCGACTGGCAACACTTCGACTAAGGCGCGGTCGAGGGCGAAAACGTCCGCAGACGCACCCAGAAGCCCCAGGAAGCGCGGTTCACCCCCACTCGGGCCATTTCCCTCATGACCGATAATCCCGTCGATAATGGTCAAATTTGGCTTGATTGCGCGGGCTGTTTCTACCAGCATTTCCCCAAAGCGGTTAACATCTTTTCCCGCTTCCATGTGCCACCAAGCCTTCATTTTACCGGGGACACAGCCAAATAAATTTTTGACTCCCAAGGTCATGGTTAACTGGACGTGGGATTTGACTTTCGGGAGGTTAATTACCACATCTGCGGCCAGGGCTTCTTTAGATAAGCGCAAATGACCGAAATTCTCGTTATCGGTTGCGTAACGCTGGCCGTGAAACTCCACCACCTCAATTCCCAAAGCCTCCATCATCGGGAGATAGCCGTTATTGCTGGCCACACCCTTAGCTGTCCCAAATGCGGGACTATCCCCAAAAAAGGGCTTTCCCCCCGCTTCTCGTACCATTTCAGCCACACACTGCACGATTTCGGGACGGGTGATACATTCGCGGCCTGGCTTACTGCCCGTAAGTAAGTTAGGCTTGAGTAAGACGCGATCGCCCTCTTTCACAAAGGCTTCTATTCCCCCCAAAGGTGCAAGCAAGGTTGTTAGGGATTCTCGCAGTCGCAGCAATTCGTAAGAATCGGCAGATAATAAGCTCACCGTTGGCATTACAGTCGATACTCCTGAGATGACTTTAGCTGCAATTGTATCGAATTGTTGAAATAAGGTTATGGGAAAACCGGGTTTTCGAGTCTAGTGATTTTCCCATAAAACCCTGGTTGATTCGTTGGTATCATAACCCGCCCGCGGATTAAAATCCGGGGCTAATTCTACAAAGTCCGTCTTCACGGACTCTGAAGTTGAGAGAGGTAGCGTTAAGTCTCTACCGAGAAACCGGGTTTGAAGCAGTCAAGTTGATTTCGACCAGAAACCCGATTTCTGAGGCTACAAATCTACTCCGGTAACTTATACTGACTCACAATCCGCTTAGCAAATTCAGGGACGTGGGCTTCTAACTTTTCGGGATGGTTGCGTTTGACGTAGAGGTAATTGCGGGTGAAGTGAGAATCAATGGAAAACCGCGCATATTCTAACCCCTGGGGGCCAACTCGCTCAATTACAACTCCCATCAATTTCGCAGCCCACATGGGCAATGTTACCCCTTTATCATAAGCGGGAATGCTTTGTTGGACGGCTGACGCGCGATCGCCCTTACTAGAAACTGGCTGAGTATCCAGTTGATCCTTAACCAACTCTAACATCTCCCGGCCCGTATCATTACGTACCATAATCCATTGCCAGCCAAAAGGCGCACCCATATAGCCTACAACCAGATCGGCCAAAGAATTGACATAATCAAAACAACTCATACAAGACGGTGCAAACACATCCTTGAGTTTATTGGTTTTAAGTCCAAAAAACGGCACTTTCTCGATTGAGCCATCTTCATGCTTGAAATGTACCCGGAAATCTTGCATAAACTCGTAATGAACCACCGTATCCGGTGACTTACTCGTTGTTTCGAGAAATTTTTGTAACCCCTCGCGAGTCACATTATCCACACAAGGAGTCCCCAAAACATACAGCTTCTCCAAGCCTAAATCATCTTGTACCGCTCGCAATGCTTGGATTTGACAACCCACTCCAATCACTAACAATCGCTTCATTCCCGATTGCTCAATTTGCTCCAAGACTGATAAATTAGGGGATAGGGTCGGCTTATTAACCTTTGCGGCTAAAACTTCTTCAGGAGTCCGCGCAATCACAGGCATCGGTTGAAAGCGGTCTTCTTTGGTATTCTGGACGCATACCACCCCTTCAACTATGCCCTGAGTCAGCATCTCACAAGCAATGGTACTGACAATTCCCGTCCATTGTGCGCCTTCGATGGGCTGTTTTTTCTTGGCGGCCATCATTTCTTGATGCACGCCGAAGTATAATTCATTATCATCGTCTAAATTGCGGGCGCGATCGTGAGCTTGGGCTTCTAATTCCGCCACTTGCTGATTGAGAAAGGCGCAGGCTTCTTTGACGTAGTGAATGTAATAAGTGTCGCACAGCCCGCACTCGCTACACAATTCTTTGGCAGGACGACGACTACCGGGTTTGAGGGCTTTGGCTTTGGCGTGTTTTTTATCTGGGACTACCGAGGTCATGGCAGGGATAATTTATAGCGCTTTTAGTATCTTTGGTTAGCCTAAAACAGGTTACAGTTCCTTGGTGGGTTTTGTAACGGAATGTAACAACACACTGCATATTGTGTCGTTTTTCCTGGAAAACGAATACCCCAATTATTCTTTGTTAGTTTCCAAGGGACAACAAACAGTGTGATAGAAAGGAAAGCTGTAAATCGCGATCGCGATTTACAGCTTTCCAGAATGCAGGTTATTATGTTGCTTATATCATCGATGGTGCTGGTAATTTTGAAAGAGAATCAGCTTGTCATAAAATTTGTAATGCCAGTCACTGTACCGTGGCTTATCGAGATACTGAAATTGAGTTACTCGCAGAGTTTATCAAAGAGACTTTTGAGCTTTGTCGTTGAGGGTTGAAGTCAGCCAGATTTGCCGTCTCGTCGCGAAAGAAGCCGCAAATCACCGGATAAAAATCCCCTGAGACGACAAACCATGAAAAAGACCCCCCAAAAAAGTACCTTGGGGGGCTATGATAATTGAGTTGCCGTTAAGCCAAGCAATTATGTTAAAGTTGCTATACCTTAGTTGCTGGCCATAACCGCAGTACTCATCTGGGCTTGACCGTTACCATTACTGGGGGGTGCAACTAGGCGCAAACTGGGAAAAAGAAAATGGTTTTCTTCTACATATTGTGCGCCAAATAATCCTTTCTCGGCCCAAAAGTAACGATCTGTGGTATGCTCATTACGCTTAACAACCAGTAAAGCGGGGGGAATAATGCCCTGAGCGGCAATATACTTCCGAGCGGCAGTGACGGGTTTATCTTCGCCACTTTCCAGGTTAAACTGGGGTACTAACTCTAAAATCTTGCGTCCTTCTTGGCGGCGGCGACTCTTGCGCTTGCGTTTCCTGGCCAATCTGCTTACCTCCTATTTCGGCTACTGTTTGTAATATTAGTTACAAAAGCCGTGGCTAGTATATCCGGTCTAAACAAAAATATCAAGCGGTTGACGAAAAAAGCAAGGGCTTGATAAAAACGGCTAAAAGCTTTGTGGATTCTAGTGTGTGGCGCTTAAAAACGGAAAAAGGGCGATCGCGAAACCTTAACAAAAAGTAAAATAAGAACAACATCTGCTCGCGTTGTGTGTGAGTTGAAAGCAACTTCAGCAGTTTTGCATCAAAACATACACAATATACAGGGTAGTAGGCCCCTTTTTGCTTGTTCATGTCTGAAACCCAGTCCATGTCTGTTCCCGCCAGTGCTGAATTAATTGCTTTGTGTCAATCCCAAGTCACGTTGTTAACCCAAGGCTTGGAGATAGCTTGGTGTGCGGTGTATTTAACCGAGGAATGGGCCGAAGACTTGCCCAATCTCTTGCCGATTGTGGTGTATCCTGAAAGCGGTATGCGATCGCCCATTCCCATTACCAATCCGCAACGGTTGTTGGCTGCGGCTCTACCGGAAACCGAACCCCCCTCAGTGGATACCGATGCTAATCTTTGGGGAGAAGGTCATCAAATAGTATTGCCGATCGCCGATAAAGATGAAGTCATGGGGGTTTTAGTCGCCGGTCGTCAGCAGCGACAATGGAACGAGCAAGAATTTGCCCAAATCGAACAAGCGGCGCAAACCCTGGCCATTGCTTGTCAACTGGATCGCCGTCCCGCTTGGTATCAACGGCAACTGCAAGAACAACTCAAAACCCAACAACGCTATCGCGATCGCTTTGATACCCTGGTGCATCAATTCCGCAACCCTATGACCGCCATTCGCACCTTTAGTAAGTTGTTGCTAAAGCGATTGTTACCCGAAGACCGCAACTACCAAATTTCTGAAAGTATCATCCGAGAAAGCGATCGCCTACAAAGCCTGTTGCAACAATTCGACGAATCCCTCGATGCCATGATTGTCGAAACCAATGCCTTACCGGAACATAAAACCCCTTTGTTGCCCCCCAGTCGCGACGAAGACAGTTACAACACCTTAGCCCTAATTCCCGGTAAAACCCTGAAGGTGCAAACCCTGGCTTTACCCGCAATTTTAGCGCCATTAATTGCCTCAGCCGAAGCGATCGCCACTGACCGGGACTTGCACTTTCAAGCCGATATTCCCGCCGATTTACCCCCAGTTACCGCCGACGCGATCGCCCTACAGGAAATCCTCAGTAACCTGATCGACAACGCCCTTAAATACACCCCCAGGGGCGGCAGTGTCATGTTACAGGCCGGACTGGCGCGATCGCAACAACTCGGCATTGCCATTATAGACACAGGCCCCGGCATTCCCCAGTCTGACCAAGACCGGATTTTCGAGCGCCATTATCGCGGCGTACAAGCCCAAGGAGACATCGCGGGAACCGGATTAGGTTTGGCCATTGCCAAAGACCTGATCGAACAAATGCAAGGGGAAATTGAACTAATTAGCCCCACCGTCACCCGTGGGGCTAATACCGAATTAAATCAGGGAACAACCTTTATTATTTGGTTACCCATTGCTGAGGAAGTCACACCACAACCCGCCGTCAATCCTTAGCGGACGCTTACTACCAAATCGTTATCCAGAGTAAGGTTCAAATCTGTATCCGGGTTAACCACCAAGACATCAATACTGTTCAAACCGAGAAAACGTTGGATTAAGCTGGCTAACGCGCCGCTTCCGGTACCGATGAGGACTTCCCCTGCGGTCACGTTGCGATCGCCCGTGACGGCGGAAATGGCAGCAGCAGCAGCAGAACCAATGGCTGCATTCTTGATCAAATCTGTCACAGAACTGCCTTCGCGGATCGTTTCAGTGCTAGTAATGGTTTCAGAAGTGGCATTAAAGGCTTTGCGAGTGCCATCTGGGAAAACCAATTGTTGGGCCACAAACTGCGTACCACCATTACTCGGACGCAATTCGCCAATCACCCGACTATCGCGAGGAATCAACAACTCGCCTTCTGTGGTAGTAATGTTGGTGGCAACCGTCAACGCCACAGGTAAGGTTTCGTCATCCATTAACACGATTTTGTCTTGTTCGTAGCGTACCGGAATCGTTGTTCCGGCAGGGATGCGGAATTCCGTTGCCACTTGAGTCGGAGGAACAACATAAGCCGACGCGATCGCGGGGGCTTGACCTTGAGCCACTAAACCTTGGTAAATAAAGGCAGCAACTTCGGCGCGAGTGGCGTTGCGAGTCGGGTTGAGATTTTGCAATACAGGGTAGTTCACCACCATGCTATTCTCAGTCGCGGCGGCAATGGCAGACCGCGCATAGTTAGAAATGCGGTTGTCGTCGCTGTAGTAATCGAGAACTTCATTCACCGATTGATTGGCGCTGTAGTCCAGACCATTGGCCAAAGAGACTAAAACCTGTTCGCGGGGAATATTTTGTTCGGGACGGAAGATATTACCCGGATAACCAGACAAGAAACCCGTCCGATAGGAATTATCAATCGATCTGCGGGCCCAGTGATTGCTGGGTACATCGATAAAATTAACCGAGTTGCGAATCGTACTTTTGTTAAATGCCCCTTGCACCATCGAGGAGAATTGAGCGCGAGTCACGGGGGCATCTGGCTTAAATGTGCCGTCGGGGAAACCTGCAATTACACCGCGAGTGACTAAGGCATTAATATAGTCAGAAGCCCAGTAATTGCTCGAAACATCGGAAAAACGGGTGTTTTGGGCCAAGGCTGCACCGGGAACTAATATTTGGGCAATGGTGCTGATGCTCATCCCGGCGGTGAGAAATAAAGCGGTAGCCGATTGCAAACGATTGATCTTTAACATAATGAGAACTGCCTCAATAAAACTTGAACTTGTGTTGTTGCTTAATTAGACATAAGCCGGAGAAAGAAGTTCCAAATCAAATTAAATATTTTCTTCAGGAACTTTTTTACGCATAAATACAGTTTTACAGCCGAATATCAGCTATAAATCTTTTGCATTGTTATGAGTGATGACGGAAAGATTGATGTCAGAGTTGCCGGGGTCAGGCCAGTTTGTGGCCTGTCACATTAAAGGCGCGATCGCAACTTCGTAAACATTCAGAGTTCCCAGACGGCGATCGCAACGTTGATGTTTCATATAGTAATTCTAAGTAAGAACCGACAGCCCGCCCTCGGATTATCAATCCGGGGAACCAATGCAGCAAAGTCCACTTTCACGGACTCAAACCATTAAGTTATTGTGCGGAACTTAATTGTAATGACTATAGTTTGGAGACCCATTCCCCCTACTGCCCACTACCCACAGCAAAGCTGCCTCAACAACTGTTGACTGATAACTGATGACTGATAACTGAAACAACTCCTGTCTCGAAACAGATTTCGGTACAATGAATCAACGAACCTCAGCAGTGCCGATTGGAAGCAACTATGCCCACGACCACCAGCGAAGCCGAACAAAAGCAAGCCCAAGACCGCGACGAAGACTTCAACGAATTGCCCGATGATGTCGAGATGTCTTTATTCGATCATCTCGAAGAATTGCGACGACGTATTTTCTATTCCTTAATTGCTGTTTTCGTCGGCGCGATCGCTTGTTTTTCTCTAGTCCGTCCTATTGTACGTTTGCTAGAAGCCCCCGCAGAGGGCGTAAAATTCCTCCAAATTGCTCCCGGCGAGTTCTTCTTCGTTTCGATCAAAGTCGCGGGTTATAGCGGCATTTTAGTCGCCAGTCCAGTCATTCTTTATCAAATTGTGCGCTTTGTTTTACCCGGTTTGACGGTACGCGAGCGTCGTTTTCTCGGGCCCATCGTGTTTGGATCGAGTATTCTATTTTTTGCGGGCTTGGCCTTTGCTTATATTGCCCTGATTCCGGCTGCCTTAAACTTCTTTATTACCTATGGGGCAGATGTAGTAGAACAAGCTTGGTCGATTGACAAGTATTTCGAGTTAGTCTTACTGTTACTGTTCTGTACGGGACTGGCGTTTCAAATCCCCATCATCCAGTTACTTCTCGGCAGTCTCGGCATTGTCTCGTCTCAGCAAATGTTATCTGGTTGGCGGTTTGTGATTTTGGGTTCGACAATTTTAGGGGCGGTTTTGACTCCTTCGACTGACCCAATTACCCAGTCTTTATTAGCCGGGGCGGTGTTGTTGCTGTATTTTGGCGGTATTGGGGCGGTTAAGTTGACGGGTCATTAGTTATTATTCTTACGTTAAAACCCCGGTTTTTTAGAAAAACCGGGGTTTTGTGCAGTTTTGCTGTTAAAGCGCTACTTTCGGGGCTTGAGACATAGCGTTAATGCTAAAAGCTAGGAATGGTGGGCGATGCTACGCCTTTGTAAGTACAAATGACGAATGACCAATGACAAAGGACGGGAAAGCTCTAGGATGAG
>JBKHDX010000115.1:0-14560 GCA_046541115.1 Spirulinaceae cyanobacterium
TGCAAAACGGTAATCTGTGTTACAGTTAATGTACATAAAGTTTGAACTAAAACTCAATTAGGGCTTGAGATTTTCGCTACAGAACCTACATCATTTAGGCTTTCTAAAAGATGGACTGAATTTCATCGTTTTCAAGACCTATCTTTATTAATGAATACCAATAAATTACAGGCTCCAAATTAGACAAAGTTTGGATTGCACCTTTCGCCTATAAATAAAGTCTGAAATTTTTGAGAAGCTTTGCAGTTTCCAAGGAGTTTTTTATGCTTCTTGGAGTTTCTAGATATAAACTGAAGGAAATTAATTGAATGACAATCGCTAAAAAAACAGCTCTGGTTTACTGCGAGCAAGAATTTGGTCGGTTAGACGGAAAAACTGCCGCAGGGCTGGTAAGACACTCTGAAATCTATACTATTGTTGGGGTTATTGATAGTTCTTTAGCGGGTCAAGATGCGGGGGAAGTGCTAGGAGATAAAAAGAGTAATATTCCCATTTTTGCCACTCTCAATGAAGCTTTGAGCAACCTTTTAGAAGTTCCAGACTGTTACATCTATGGCAAAGCACCCTTAGATATTTATATCTCCAAAGAAGAAAGATGTCTAATTCTAGAAGCGATGGCAAAAGGAATGGATATCATTAATGGTCTTCATCAATTCTTCTCTGAAGATCGAGAATTTGCCGAGATGGCACTCAAGCACAATATCCAAATCAAAGACATTAGAAAACCGCCAACCTTAAAAGATTCCCATGTTTTTACGGGTCAAATATCTAAAGTAAATATTCCGGTTATTGCTGTATTAGGAACTGATTGCGCTTGTGGAAAAAGAACCACCGTAGTGGAACTCAATAAAGCCTTAAATAATTTAGGGTTAAAATCGGTCACGATCGCCACAGGACAAACTAGCTTAATGCAGGGGGCAAAATATGGTGCTGCTATGGATGCGCTGGTTTCCCAATTTGCAATTGGTGAATTAGAAAATGCCGTTGTTCGCGCTTTTGAAAACGAAAATCCCGACATTATTTTAGTCGAAGGACAAAGTGCCGTTAGCCATCCTGCCTTTATGAGTTCTATTGGCATTTTGAAAGGAAGTGTACCGGATGGGGTTATTTTACAACATCCTCCGGGCCGAAAAGTTCGTTGTGATTTTCCCGATCTAGTGATGCCGACGGTTGAGAGAGAAATTCAACTGATTGAGGCTATTTCTCAATCTCAGGTGATTGCGATCGCGTTAAATCACGAAAATCTAACCAACCCAGAAATCCTCAAAATTATCGAAGATTATGAAGGCCGTTTTCACTTACCCACAACTGATGTATTGAAATCCGGGTGTCAAAAACTCATTCAAGTTTTAAGCGATCGCTTTCCGAATCTGAATCAAAAAATCATGCGGAGACGCTTAGAAAAAATGCCTATATTGGCCATGAGGTAGACACAAAATACTTAGACAAATATAGATGAAAGCGTTATTACCAAGGATAGAAATTTCTCTATCTCAAATCCGACATAATGCGCGGATACTATCCGAAATTTATGGAAAAAAAGGAATTTCCTTGATGGGTGTCACCAAAGCGACTCTTGGGGAACCCGCGATCGCCAAAGCCATGATTCAAGGGGGAGTAAAATTCATTGCCGACTCGCGCCTTGAAAACATCCAGAAAATGAAAAATGCCGGAATCTCAACTCAGTTTGTACTTCTACGCACCGCTTTAAGTCAGGCAGAAGCTATTATTAGAAATGTAGATATTAGTCTCAATACAGAACTTAAAACTGTGAGGGAACTGTCTCGCTATGCCAAGATATACCATAGAATCCATCAGATTATTATTATGGTGGAGATGGGAGATTTGCGAGAGGGTATCCTGCCTTGTGACCTTTCCCAATTCATCAAAGAAGTACTGGGCTTACCCAACATCAAAATCATAGGAATTGGCTGTAACTTGGCTTGTTATGGCGGTATTAAGCCAGATGCCGAAAAAATGGGAGAATTATCTAAATTAGCCGATGGGATCGAAAAAGAATTTCAAATTAATTTAGAAATAATATCGGGTGGAAATTCAGCCAACTATGAGTGGTCTGAATCCACCCCGCAAGTGGGAAGAATTAACAATTTGCGTTTGGGTGAATCGATTCTTTTAGGTTGTGAAACCCTCAATCGCAAAGCCATTCCCGGTTTATATACCAGCGCTTTCAAGTTGATTGCTGAAGCGATCGAATCCAAAGAAAAGCCATCTTTACCCTTTGGAGAGATTTGTCAGAATGCTTTTGGGATTGTTCCTACTTTTCGCGATCGCGGTATTCACCGCCGAGTTATTATCGCTTTGGGAAGGCAGGATATTTTAATATCTGGCTTAAGCCCTAATAGCAATCTGGAAATACTGGGATCGAGCAGCGATCATGTTGTTCTGGACAGCCATAACGATGCTTGCGAAGTGGGCAGTGAAGTCAAGTTTAACCTCGATTATGGTGGACTCCTCTCAGCCATGACTTCCCCTTTCATTACCAAGCAATTTATCGGCATTAGCCAGATCGTAGCGGCTTAACGACACCCTAAACTGTAGCGGGTTTCAACCCCCGTTACGGGATTTACCCCGGTAGCCCGTTTGCACATTTGCGCGACTTGGTAGCGGTCGATCAACGCCCCAGAAAAGTCTGCCCCTTCGATTTGCGCTTGGTAGAAACTGGTATTGGTCGCGATCGCGTCTACTAATATCGCATTGCGTAAATCTGCCCCTTCAAAGGTCACGCGATCGGCTAACGCATTGGTTAAATTCGTACCGTTGAGATTAGCCACCTCAAAAATCGCCTTGGTTAAAATGGATTCGGTCATATTTGACCCTTCAAAATTAGCATGAGTCAAATCTGCCCCCGCAAAAACCCCATGACCCAAGTCTTTATGGGAAAAATCGCCGTCCCGTTGGTCAGTGAGGGCATAGTTAACCGTTTTTTCCTGGGCGATCGCGGGGGATGCGTCCAGCAACACCCAAAACGCCGCCAACACCAACACCAACACCGCACCCAATAAGCGCCACATCCATTTTTTCAACATTTTTTGATTCATAAGGCCATTATTTTTTTATTGTTATAAGCAAGCGCGATCGCGTCAAACTTCTAAATTTTATTATTAACGATGACTTTAAAACTTTATCTGCTTCGTCACGGTGAAACAACCTATAGTCGCTCTGGGGGCTATTGTGGCGTAACAGATGCCGAATTAACCCCAGAAGGCACTCGCATGGCTCAGGGCTTCGCAGATTGCTATAAACAGATGAATTGGGAAGCCATTTACGTCAGTCCCCTCAAACGCACCCTTGCCACCGCTAAACCCCTTTCAGAAGCCGTGGGTTTAGAATTACAAGTGCGAGAAGGCTTGCGGGAAATGGATTTTGGGACATGGGAAGGCAAAAGTACCGAATGGGTACAACAAAACCTCGCCAATGATTATATCCGTTGGTTGACCGAACCCGCTTGGAATCCTCCCACGGAGGGAGAAACCGGGGTCGAAGTTAGCGGTCGTGCGATGGCCGTTATTTCCGAAATTCGCGAGAAATACCCCAAGGGGAATGTTTTGATTGTGAGTCACAAAACCACCATTCGCTTGATTTTGTGCAATCTCCTGGGGATTGACTTGGGACGTTATCGCGATCGCATCACCGCTTTGGCCGCTTCTTTGAGTTTAGTCAGTTTTGACGTTCACGGGCCCATGTTGGAAATTTTAGGCGATCGCTATCATATCCCCAAAGACTTGCGCGATCGCACTGGCACATAAGAAGCAGTGGGTAGGTAATTTTGCGGAATCAAATGAGCATCATTTGAAGTCAGGATCGTTATATTGTATTGATTTCAAAACTATGCGTTACCTTTTTTCTACTTTATTTTCAGCTTGTGCGATCGCGACAATGGGATGGTTATCTCCGGCGATCGCGCAATCGGAAATTACCATGAGCAACGACAGCCCCAGTTTCCAAAATCGTGAAATTACCGCCAATAATATCAAAGTTTCGGTGAGTTACGACAAAAACGAAGGGTCTGCCAACGAGCTACGTTATACCCTGTATTACAACAACCAAGAACAACTCACGGTCACAGAGGATAGTACCTTTATGCACGGTAACGTGAGTTTCGACGACTTAGACAACAACGGCACCCCCGAAGTCATTATCCAAACCTATAGCGGCGGCGCTCACTGCTGCACGGCCTATAAGGTTTATACTTGGCAAGAGGGCGAATTTGTCTTGGCTGAACTGGGCCCGGCAGATGGGGGTGGAGGTGAGTTTAAAGACCTCAATAACGACGGCAACAGCGAGTTTATTACCTTCGATCAAAACTTTTTCTACGCCTTTAGTTCCTATGCTGGCTCGTTTCCCCCGTCGATTATCCTCGCGTTTCGCAACGGTTCTTTTGAGGAAGTCACCCAGCAATATCCGCAGTATATCCGGTCTTGGGCTTGGCAAAAGTATCTCCGCATACGGGATAATAATTACGATACTAACGGCGTACTCGCGAGTTATGTTGCTGACAAAATCCTCTTAGGGGAATTTGAAGAAGGCTGGAATTTCATGCTGGTTCACTACGATCGCGACTCCGATATGGAATACAATATCTACAATGACGAGGGCGAAGTCATTGGCCGTCACCCGGATTTTCCTACAGCCTTGAGAGCCTTTTTGATCGATACAGGGTATCTCAACCGCAATGGTCAACCCATCCGCAATCCCCGTTTAGCGGATAACGCTTCTCTCAATTTTTAAGGGGTGGAGACGCTATAGATAATTTCGCTCACCGCACCACTCGCTGTCCGCATAAACTCCAAAAAATTGCCTGCGCCGAGTTCGGGGTCGGTATTATCGTATAAAATGCGCTCAGAGGTCACTTCGCTGGCTTCTTCTAGGCTAAGTTCCCCGCGACTGAGGATTTTGCCATATTCTCTGGCTTGGGGGATAGAAACCGGATTTTCTAGCTCTAGAATCGCTTGAGCAGAAGCGGTAGAATCGGCTTTGGTAATGAGGGTGGCATTGGCAAATTGATGTTGGCGGCGATAGCTGCAATAATCGGGCAAGTTGTAGTATTGACAAGCATCATCCCACCAGGGAATATACCAGAATAAGTCTTGGGAAAAAGGGCGATCGCTAAAGCGGGTATCTTCAGGAACAACAGTTAAAGAGTCATCTAGGTTATTTTGGGCGATCGCAGGGCTATGAGGAAACGCGAAAACAATCAGACTGAAGATAACCAAGGCAGTTGCCCGAAAAGACCGAAACAAAGTTTTTATAATTGTCATAAGAATTTCAATAAGATGGTAAATTACTTTTATTTTAGGGCGCTTGATGCCTTAAAGTTTCGTCCTTGGGGAAGACTTTTCGTTATCTCCTCAAATCTTGGTGACTCTCGCGATCGCTTCTTTTTATGCCAAGGAATTCTTGCGCTTAAATTACCCTCAACCTTTTCAAGATATGTCTAAAATAAAGAGAAACGACTGATTTGCCTGTCTCGTCTTCATTGAATAAAGGCTTTGATGATTCTTGCAACTTTAGATAATGTCACACTGCACCAACAGCTTCAACAAGATTTACAGCCTTTTCTCAGTCCATCTCTGAGGTTACAAGTAATTCCGACAATTGCAGCAACTTGGGAAGTATTGGCGCAAAATTCCGAAGTGGCGATCGCGATCTTTGATGACTCCTTGGTAAAAAGCCAAAACTACCAAATACTCAAAGATTTACACCAACAATGGCCCCAAACCCGTTTGATTCTTTTGGGGATTCCCCCCGATGACGATCTTCTCCTCTTAGATTCAATTTATCGTTATCTGGTCAAACCTTGGCAAACGTCTGACTTCCGAATCACCGTACGCGAGGCTTTACACAGTTATAAAGCTGCAAAAGACCAAATCAAGGTTCGCGATCGCACCCATGACCCAGAAGCTTCAAAAAAGCGCGATTCTGATACTTCTAGCGTTTGGGATGGTTCTCTCACCACCATTACCGAACGACTGACCCTTAAGTTTGCCCTCGAAGCCCGGAAGCGGTGTGCAGCAAATTTAGCGGAATTTGGCACAGATGCCTTAAAAACGGTGGAAAGTCAAACCCTAATGCAGCAAGCCATCGTTTTAATTACCCAAACCCTAGAAGTCGATTATGGGGTGATTTTAGAATGGTTCCCCCAAGAACAAGAATTTTCCCTCAGAGCAAGATGGGGTTGGCCCGAGCTTCATCAAACCCCCCTCCCGTTAGAACAAAACTCTCAAATCAGTTATACCTTGGGATGCGATCGCCCCGTTATCGTCTCCAACTTCGCAACAGAAACGCGATTTCAGGGCTTGGGTTTTGTCGAAGACTCCTCAGCCGTAAGTTCCGTAAGTCTTCTGATTCCCGGTCAAATACAGCCCTTGGGAGTATTAGCCATTCACAGCCGCACACCGCGAAAATTTGCCGAAGATGAAATTGCTTTTTTACAGGCGATTAGTCTTATTCTAGCGACTTCGATCGAGCGTCAACAGGTGCAGCAACGCCTTGATGAAAGCCAGCTTTTTCTCGAACAAGTGGCTTCGACATCTCCCCATTTAATTTATGTTTACGACTTGCTCGAACAACGCAATATTTACATGAATTGCGAAGTTGCTTCGGTATTGGGGTATAGCCAAGAACAGATACAAGCAATGGGAAAGCAAATTTTACCCCATCTTGTTCATCCCGATGACCTTAAAACCATCGTGCAGCCTCATTTTCAAAGGCTCGAAACCATCGCTGACGATGAAGTGGTTGAAATCGAATATCGAATGCGGAGTGCCAAAAATGAGTGGCTGACGCTTTTATCGCGAGAAAAAGTCTTTCGTCGTACAGCTCAAGGGAAAGTACAACAGTTAATCGGGACAGCCGTAGACATTAGCGAGCGCAAACAAGCCGAAGTCATCTTAGCTCAAGCCAAAGAAGCCGCAGAAGCCGCGAATCGAGCCAAAAGTTCATTTATTGCCAATATGAGCCATGAGTTGCGATCGCCCCTCAATGCCATTTTAGGGTTTACCCAACTGTTGGCCCGGGATAGAGATTTAAGCTTACAAAATCGCGAATATTTAAATATTATTCACCGCAACGGCGAACAATTACTGCATTTGCTCAATGAAATTTTAGAGGTTTCTAAGATTGAAGCGGGGTGTATGACCCTTAATCTGAGTTGTTGCAATGTGCGATCGCTCCTCAGAGAAATTGAGGGAATATTTCGGCTCAAAGCCGCAGAAAAAGGCTTGATTTTTAAAATCGCGATCGCGCCCCATGTTCCCGATTATATCGAAAGCGATTTAGCGAAATTGCGGCAAATTTTAGTTAATTTGCTGAGTAATGCCGTTAAATTTACGGTTAAAGGCGGTATTACTTTAAATGTCACCTATGAAGTTGCGCTTCAGCCCTGCTTATACCTAGAAGTCCAAGATACAGGTTTGGGGATAGACCCAGACGAATCTCATTTCTTATTTCAACCTTTTGTCCAAACCCGTACCGGCCGCGCCGCCCAGCAAGGCAAAGGTCTGGGTTTGGCGTTATGCTATCAATATGTGCAATTTTTGGGCGGTGAATTTGATGTGACCTCCGTTCCCAATCAAGGCAGCACGTTTCGGGTCAAAATTCCCACCGCGATCGCCCCCAACACTGCGATCGCACCCCACAGGAAGACTTTACAACAAATTATCGGCCTCGCTCCCAATCAACCCCACTATCGCTTGCTAATTGTCGATGATAATCCGGCCGAGCGCTCATTTTTGATTAATTTATTAACGACGGTGGGTTTTGATGTGGCTCAAGCGGATAATGGTAAAGATGCGGTTGCATCTTGGCAAACCTTCCAACCCCATTTAATCTATGTCAATCTCAATATGGTGGAAATGGAAGGTTATCAAGCCACCCACTGCATTCGACAACTCGAACAAACCTTTCGTAAAAGCGCGATCGCCAACGCTTCTTCCTTAAAACCCACAAAAATTATCGCCCTCACCCTGGATAGTTCCGAGCAACAACAACATCGCATTTTTACCGCAGGTTGTGATGATTTTATCATCCAGCCCATCGCTGAAACCCTCTTATTCGATCAACTCAGCCAGCATCTCGGCGTATCCTATTTGTACGAAATGCCTTATACCGAAGCCAATTTCCCGGAAAACGATACCCATTTCGATCCAGCACCGATGCGAAGCACCCTTGCACAACTCCCGGCTTCCCTGCGTTACGATCTCCAACAAGCCGTAAGCGCTCTAGATTTGAACAAAACTAAGGCTCTGATCGATCGAATTAGTCAAACAGAGCCAAAAGTCGCTCAAAATCTCCTGATTTATCTTCAAAACTTTGATTACCACAAAATTTTGAATTTATTATAACTCCGGCGTATCTTCTGTAGGTTCGGGAACCATAGGGGCATTCTCGTTATTGTTTAATAACTCTAATTGTTGACGGCGAAACTCCTGGGCCGCATTATTAAGGTTATTGTTTCGGTCTTGTCGAAACTCTCCGAGCGATCGCCGTCCTCCCATATTCATCATGTGAAATAAATCCAAAGGATTAAACGAGCCTTGCTCTAAACCATCAAAGGCTCCAATTTCGTTATTTTGAAACGTTCCGGTATTATTAACACTGCCCGGAGTCACCCGATCGGCGGTTTGGGCGATCGCGTCAAGGGTTACGCTAGAGAGTATTCCCGCGATCGCCGCAGTGGATAATAAAACGTTAGATAAAAATTTCATGGCGATTTGTTTGAATCCGTATTATTAAATCCCAGATCGTTTTCAATTATAGTGCTTCCCCCAAAAAACAGAGTGTAGGTTGGGTTTCACTTCGTTCTACCCAACCTAATATCAAATCCCGAAAAACAACCACTCTCCTAAAAACCGGGGTTTTTAATCCTCACTCTTTCAGCAGATTTAATACAACCTTTATCCTGGTTGGGTTTCGTCACCTCAACCCAACCTACGAGGAAATATGTTGTCAGTCAAGCCAATTTTTATCGTTATAAGGGAATTTCAACTGTAAATTCTGTCCCGCCAGAATCCAGGGTTTTAACCTGAATTTGTCCGCCGTGTAATTCCACAATAATTTGATAGCTAATAGCAAGTCCTAAACCCGTTCCTTTGCCCACAGGTTTAGTTGTAAAAAAGGGATCGAAAATTTTATTCTTAACTTCATCCGGAATCCCCAGTCCGTTATCAGCAATGCCAACTTGAATAAATTGTTGCTCGTTTTTTTTAATTATTTGAGTCGTGATTGTAATCTGCTTGTCTGGAATTTTTGCCTCGATTAAAGCATCAATACTATTACTAAATAAGTTCATAAAAACTTGATTGAGTTGGTTGGGATAGCAATTGATTTTAGGTAAATCACCATAGTTTTTAATCAATTTTACTTTGTTTTTGAGGCGATTGTGTAACAGAATCAAAGTATTATCAATACCTTCGTGGAGATCGACCAATTTTTTATCAGCTTCATCCAGCCGCGAGAAGTTGCGTAAAGATAAAACCAGCTTGCGAATGCGCTCCGTCCCCATTTGCATCGAAGCTAAGGTTTTCGGGAGGTCTTCTCGGAGAAAATCGAGTTCGATTGTCTCTATTTCTTTGATAATTTCGGAGTCAGCCTGGGGGTAATGTTGTTGATATAAATCAATTAATTGGAGTAAATCTTGGGCGTATTGTTCGACGTGACTGAGATTACCATAAATAAAGTTAACGGGGTTGTTAATTTCGTGGGCGACTCCTGCTACCATTTGACCGAGACTCGACATTTTTTCACTTTGGACGAGTTGGAGTTGAGCTTGTTTGAGTTGTTCGACTTGAGCTTGAGTTTGGCGATAAAGTTGAGATTGAGCGATCGCGATCGCGAGTTGATCGCAAGTGGCTTGAATCAACATTTCTTCTTCTTTTGTCCACCAAAAGCGATGCTGATGGCTACAAATTAAAAAACTCATCCGTGCATTGGGGACAGGAATCGCTAAATAGCGGTCTTGACGTAGAATTAAAGCATGATGTTGGTTGTCGTGGGCTTTGGGTTTTAGGCGTAATTCTTGCCGGGATAATAAGGCATCTTTGAAATGCTTGATAGAATGACAATCAAAAGTACCCAACTGACGCAAATAATCTGCACTCAGGACTTCCGCTTCAATGGTGAGGAGTTGGCTGTCGGGGTCATAAACGCAAAAAGCCACTTGGTTGATTTTGAGAATTTTGGCCAGTTCGGCGACCGTCGTTTGTAGGATATCCTTAAGGTCGAGAGTGGCGCGAATGCGTTTGGTGAGGCGATTGAGTAAGGCTTCACGATGGGCCCGCGATCGCATAATCTCAGAGTTGACCACAATGCGTCCCCCAGTGTACAGTACCGCTAACAGTAACGTTCCTAACACGATCGCCAAACGATTTAAGCCGTCAAGGTCCCCTTCAATGTTTTCTGGAGGAATCACCAACGCAACAGACCAGTTAGCTTCTTGCAGGGGAAAATAAGCCACATATACCGGCTTACCGTCGAGTTTAATGCGTTCAATATGGCTTTGTCGTGCCACCATCGACCGCGCAACAGCCCGCCAACCCTCATCTTTGTCTCGCAGCAGGGTAGAATCAAAAACAGGAAGATTGAGTTTATTTTGTTTTTCTGGAGTAATAATGGCGAATCCCTGGGAATTTAGGGCGAAAGCGTAACTATTCTCCCCGTATTGCAGTTGATTGACCACTTCTAACAAGCGGTCGATATTAATACTTCCAGCTAAAACCCCTTCAGGAGACTCGCTATTGGTGGGAATCGGGGCAGCAATAACCACTTGCAGTTTATCAGTGGTACGAGAAATAATAGGATCGGATACAGTAATTTCACCATTTCTGGCTGCTTGGAAATAAGCGCGATCTTCTATACTTTCATTGGTTTGACCCATTAAGGTACTTGCATAAGTCCCGTCGCGTTGAGCTTGGATAAACTGAGCAAAGTCTTGATTGCGGGTGAGTTGAGCGATTAAATAAGACTCGGCCTCAGACCATTCCATTTGAGCGACTGTGGGAGTATTGGCCAGAGTTACGACTTCAGTTTTGCGGGCCATCAGCCAGCGATCGATCGCTTCTACCCCATACTGGACTTGTAGCGCGACTTTTTCTTGGGCCCGGTCAACGATTAATCGCCGCATGAGAATATAACTACTGAATGCCGTTATGCTGGCCGCGATCGCGGTACCACTGAGCAAGATAAAAACAATAAGATAGCGTAGATTAGGGATTTGCCGTTTTTGTTGCTGCCAAAACCGACTGAGGTTAAAAAGGTAAGGCATGACCCACTGAAAAGCTACAAACAATAATAGTTTCTATTATTCCCTATTGGCTCTCGGTTATTGGTTATTGGTAATTGGTAATTGCCTCTCGGTTATCAATAAATGCTGTAGCTTGCTCAATATTCAAAGGCTTGGCAAAATAATACCCCTGTCCGTATTCACAGCCTAGGTGTTGCAGTTGGGTAACATGAGCTTCATTTTCGATGCCTTCAGCGATCGCGTCCATTCCCAGATTGTGGGCTAAAGTGATAATGGCTTGGACAATTTGTTGTTGTTCGGGACTGCGATCCATATTCCGAACAAAAGAACGGTCAATTTTGAGGGTATCAATGGGCAAAGCGGATAAATAAGCCAGAGAAGAATATCCCGTGCCAAAATCGTCTAAAGATAGCGTAATTTGGCGTTTTTTGAGTTCTTCAATCCAAGTTTTCACCGCATCAAGATTAGTCATCATGACGCTTTCGGTAATTTCAAGTTTGAGCCAACCGGGTTGTAAACCAAAGCGATCGCGCAATTGGTCTAACTGCTCAATGGCATTGGCTTGAGAGATTTGAATCCCCGATAAGTTTACACTCACGGTAAAGGGGCGATCGCCAAACATTTGCTGCCAAAGCGCCAGTTGCTGACAAGCTTGCTGTAGCACCCATTCCCCCAAGGGTAAAATTAACTGGGTTTCTTCAGCCAGGGGTATAAAATCCGCCGGAGAAATCCAACCCCGTTGCGGATGTTGCCAGCGAATCAAAGCTTCAAAGCCTTTAAGGGCTTGAGTTTGCAAATCCACAATCGGTTGATAATACAAAAATAATCCCGTTTCTGTATCGAGGGCTTGCCGCAAATCTCGTTCGAGTTGAAGCGCATCCAGGGCGCGATCGCGCATGGTTTCATTAAAAATGGCATAACTACCGGGGGCGTGGGTTTTGGCATGATACAGCGCCAAATCTGCATCTCTGAGGACATCTTCTGGGTCTTGGTAACTGCTGTCACTGGCGGTAATGCCGATACTTGCGCCGACAAATAAATCGTAATTCGCTAAAGAAAAAGGCGTTTTTAAAGACGAAAGCAAACAATCCGCCGTTTGTCGGGCCACTTCGGGGTCAGACAAGTTTTCCAACAAAATAATAAACTCATCTCCCCCAAAACGGGCAATCAAATTTCCTGGGGGTAAACAGCGATTCAAGCGATCGCCCATTTCCACCAACAAGCGATCGCCCGTGAGATGGCCCAAACTATCATTAATAACTTTAAAGCGATCGATATCTAAAAATAACAAAGCAAAATGGGTTTGAGTTTGCGCGATCGCGTTGTGAAGACGCTGCATTAATAAAGCCCGATTGGGTAACCCCGTGAGTTTGTCATAAAAAGCATCGTGACGCAGTTGGGCTTCAGCTTTCTTCCGTTGGCTAATATCGAAAAAGACGGCTAAATACTGCGGTGCAATGTCTTTTTGATTAATAAAAGGAAAAATCGTCGTATCCAGCCAATAATCCACACCAGACCGATCGAAAAGCTGAATTTCCCCTTTCCACACCTGACCCTGCTGCAACGTCCCATACACTTCATGGAGCAAGCGTCGTGAGGGATTCCACAGCTTAAAAAAGCGATGATGTCGTCCTAACAAGCGATCGCGAGAATAGCCCGCCAGTTGACAAAACGATTCGTTAACATGGGTTAACTTGCCATTTTCATCGGTAATCGCCACCAAAGCCGCCCGATCCAAAGCCGAAGCCAAGCGCGTGACTTGTTGCTTGCTTTGAATATAAAGACGAGATTGAGCGATCGCGATCGCTAACTGATCGGTTACCCCTTGTAACAACTGTTGTTCGGCAGGTTTGAGCTTTTCGGGATGGGTTTTAACTAAAATTAAATAACCATTGCGCTGTTGTTCGCTGGCTACGGGCAGAAAATAATAACTTTCCCGTTGGGAAGCCATAGCAACCTGTAAATGGAGAAATTTTCCTTTTTTGAGTCTTTGTTGCCAATTATGGGGCGTTTCAAACCCTCCCATTTGCCGAGACAAAGGTTTTTGACTGTCTTCCCACCAAGTCTGCCAAGAGTGATGTTGCAGATTGTACCAGCCAAAGGCCGCTCCCTTGAGATCGAGTAACTTGGCCACTTCTTCGACGGTGGCTTGCATAATATCGTCTAAATCCAAAGAAGCCCGAATGCGCCCCGTTAAGCGGTTAAGTAGGGCTTCTTGGGCTGCCAGCGATCGCGCCCTAGCCGAAGCCCAAACCAACTGCATCGAGCCAGTTGCCACCAAAATCAATAATATCCCCACCGCGATCGCCAGTAAATTTAAACTCCGCAGTTGCGCTTCAATATCTTGCCGGGGAATCGCTAAAACCAAAGTCCAATCGACTCGCTTTAACGGTAAATGGGTTGTGTAATAATGCCGATCGGAGAAAGCCGGATTCCCCTTAAAAGGGTGATTGAGACTGAGGCTATGTTTGCGATCGAGCCAATCAGATGGAACCCAATCATCGGGAAACCCCTGGGATTGAGCCAAAACCTGCTCTGGGGCTTGTAAGCGCAAGCGCGGTGAATTTAACCCAGAATCGCTACGATTGAGCAATTCTGCCAAGAGGTCGCCCTTGAGCGTCCCTAGAATAGCGGCAGTGGGTTTATTAACACCAGGAAGGGGGGCGATCGCGATTAAACGATTCTCGTCTCCCGGCACAATTAAGGTTTGATTAGTAGCGATCGCTTCTGCGATCAATCGACTCTGGGGATGGGGGCGATCGCTATATTGCACCTGTAAGGACTCAAAATCGCTCAAACGCCCCGCTTGTCCTGCTACATAGCCTTCTAACGTCGCTAAATTATCTTGGTAGCGGACGCTGCTGCGGGCCACTTCTTCTAACTCCTGTTGACGCTGCAACAACCAGCGATCGATTTCTTCGGTGCGATATTGTACTGCCGCGATCGCCTTATCCTGAAGATTATCAATGGCTAAACGCCGCGCATACCGATAACTCAAATAAGTCATCGTCCCCACCGACAATAAAATCCCCCCCAACAACCCAAAAATCAACGATTGTCGCCATCGCAATAGCCCAGAAACGGGAGTTACCATCGGGACAGAGGTTATGGGTTTCACGTCAAATTTAGAAGCCATACTGCTACAATCGACCGTAAATTGGGGCAAACTTTCTATTGGTTATTGGTTGTTGGTTATTGGTTGTTGGTTATTGGTTGTTGGTTATTTGTCATTGGTAACTGAAAATCCCCCTACTGCCCACTGCCCACTGCCCAAAACACGGTTGACTGATGACTGTTGAC
>JBKHDX010000116.1:0-14395 GCA_046541115.1 Spirulinaceae cyanobacterium
ACTGCCCAAAACACTGATGACTGTTGACTGATAACTGTTAACTGTAAAGCCCACTCTCCAAGAAACTCTTGTCATCTCGCCCAGTTCAAGCTTATGATTGGAAAGAGCAGTTTGACTAAAGATGAATGCTGCGCGTTTTGCAAACAAGCGCGGTATAATACAGTTCAAAAGCTCCGGTTTTGCTTGGGTCGCTCCATAGCCTTGCAGTCTTCTTAACCTTCCGTCTGGCTTGCTGGCTGCATCCAGTCTTAAGTAATCTTTGCTCCTCTAGCTTAACGATTGTCGCTGATGGCGCTCAAAGATGCGATCGCTTTTCTGACTGCGCTTTCTCTCATAACGCCCAAGCAACTCAGCTTAAACTCACACCCAAGTTCATAAAACTGCTATCCGAGAGGGTTGCGCGAGTCGCACTGTTCGGAGTGAATTTGGGAAATGTCTCTCCAGAATTTAAAACTGCCTTAAAGAATTTTTCGAGGAAATTGAATGCCAAAGCAAATCATTATTGCAGAGAAAAACCATATTGCTGCCGTCTTTTCTGAAGACCAAATCCAAGAATTAGTCGTCGCCACGGGAAACCAACAAGTCAGTGACATCTATCTCGGTACTGTCGAAAACGTAATTCCGGGCATTGACGCAGCCTTTGTGAACATTGGCGATGCCGAACGCAACGGCTTTATGCACGTTTCCGATCTTGGGCCACTGCGACTGCAACAAAGTGCTGGGGCGATCACAGAACTCCTTGCCCCTCAGCAAACGGTTCTCGTTCAGGTAATGAAAGAACCCACCGGGAACAAAGGGCCGCGCCTCACCGGAAAAGTGAGCTTACCGGGGCGCTATTTGGTGCTGATGCCCTATGGTCGCGGGGTAAATCTGTCTCGTCGCATCAAAAACGAAAACGAGCGATCGCGTCTGCGGGCTTTAGCGATTCTGATCAAACCGGCCGGAATGGGCTTGTTGGTTCGCACCGAAGCCGAGGGCAAAAACGAAGAAGCGATCATGGAGGACTTAGAAAACCTCAAAAAACAATGGGAGTCCATCCAACAACAAGCAGAAAGCACCAAACCCCCTGCCCTGCTGAACCGAGACGACGACTTTATTCAGCGCGTCCTCCGAGACATTTATACCGCCGATGTCAATCGCATTGTTGTAGACTCTCACTTCGCCCTCAAGCGGGTCAAACAACAACTAATGAACTGGAGTGGCGGTCGTCCCCCTGAAGGCGTGTTAATCGACCATCACCGGGAACGGCAACACATTCTCGAATACTTCCGGGTTAACGCCGCCATTCGCGAAGCCCTCAAACCGAGAGTCGATTTGCCTTCTGGCGGTTACATCATTATCGAACCCACCGAAGCCTTAACAGTGATTGATGTCAACTCCGGTTCCTTCACGCGATCGGCCACCTCCCGCGAAACCGTGTTGTGGACAAATAACGAAGCCGCCCGCGAAATCGCCCGACAACTGCGCTTGCGGAACCTCGGCGGCGTGATCGTGATTGACTTTATCGACATGGATACCTCTCGCGATCAACTCGAACTACTCAATATATTTAATAAAGCCCTGAAAGCCGACAAAGCTAGACCCCAAATCGCCCAGCTTTCAGAATTGGGATTAGTCGAACTCACCCGCAAACGCCAAGGCAAAAACATTTACGAACTGTTTGGCCAAGAATGCCCCACCTGTGGCGGCTTAGGTCACTTGGCTCACTTACCCGGCGAAGGCGGCGACCAACGGTTAGCCGATACGCCCATTTCCTTAGCAACGCCTTCTAATACTTTGTCCCTCAAACCGATTCTCGACAAAGACAAAGATAAACGGGAAGTCGAACCGGAAGTATTACTCGACTTGCGCGGTGATGACAGCAACGGCAACGATTTTGACCTATCCCCCAACGAAACCGGAGGGGGAACTCGTCGTCGTCGTCGCAAACGCATCGGGGAGGGAGAAAGCGTCAGTAGCAAGCCAACCAAAACCAGCATTAATCCGATTCCTATTCCCGAAAGCCGGCCCGAAAGTACCGAAACGACAGCGCAGGGGAATAACTACGATCGCGATCGCTACAATCGTTCCTCCCGACGCGATCGCCCCGAACCCGAAAAAATTTCAGTAGAAATGACTCCCCTCGAACAAGACATTTATGCCTTGATGGGCATTTCCCCCTTGATTCGCGTCGAACAAGCAGTCAAAAATCCCAAAGCCGCGATCGTCAACGTCAAAGACCCAGAGGAGAGTTTAGAAGATAGCGAACCCCGTGAATCGTTCGCTGAATCAGAAGAAACGACTCAGACGGCCACTGCTACCCTAGAACCCGAAACCGAAAGTTCCTCAGAACCCGAAGACGAAGACAGCAACGAGGATAATGCTCGTCCGACGATTCGCCGTCGCCGTCGCCGTTCTTCTGCGCGATCGGAATAAACCTTGATTGTGCATTGCCTCAGCGCTCCTTTATGCTAGGGAAGCTGACGATCGTTTTTCGCTGAATATTCTTATGGCCAGAACCCTCCGCCCCGTATTTAAATACGATCGCTTACCCGAACTTAAAACGACCTCTGAATGGATTGCGGGAGTGGATGAAGTGGGGCGGGGGGCTTTGTTTGGCCCGGTGGTGGCGGCGGCGGTGATGTTACCGCGATCGTCCCTCGAAAAACTGATGATCGCTGGAGTACGAGACAGCAAACAACTCTCCCACAAACGCCGTCAGGACTTAGCGGTTCAAATCCGCTCAGTTGCCTTCGATCTTCGCATTGGCTATGCCACCGTCCAAGAAATTGATGAAATTAATATTTTGCAAGCATCGTTACAAGCCATGGGTCGATCTGTTTTAAAACTGAAGTCGTCTCCTCATTTATGTCTTGTCGATGGTAAAACGCCGATTCCCGACCTGGCCATTCCTCAGCAAAATATTGTCGGGGGCGATCGCCAATCTTTAATTATTGCCGCCGCCAGCATTGTTGCGAAAGTGTGGCGAGATGAATGGGTCATGCGTTGGGCTTCCAAATATCCTCAATACGACCTAGCGGCTAACAAAGGCTACGGTACGCAACGCCATTGCCTCGCCCTCCAACAACACGGGCCCTCTCCCCAACATCGTCGTTCCTTTCGCCCTTGTCAGCCGCAGTCTTGAGGACTTAAAGAGAAGAAGAACTCATCGAAAGTTCTGAGCCAGCTTCTTGGTTTTTCAACTCCTCCGTGGTGAACTCCTCATAATAAGAGCGCTCCGTGTTAACGTTCCAGAGGTCGTGTTCCTCACCGAGTAAATTACGAGCGGCCAACAAGCCAGTTAGCATCGAATGATCTTGGTTGTTGTAGCGGTGCATACCATTACGTCCCACAGTTTGTAAATTCTCAAAAGGTTCGAGGAACTCGCGAATCACCTCTAGGTGTTGGCGATAATTGCGGTCATACACCGGATAAGCCTTGGGCTGACGAATTACCGTGCCGTCTTCAACATCCTGGGGAGTCCCAAAACCTAAACTCACCATTTCTTTCGTCGCGAGGGCGATTAAATCCTCGTCCTTCATGTTCCAGATTTCATCCCCTTCACTGCAAAAGTATTCCATCCCCAAGCAGGTTTTCCCTTTTTCGGGAACCATCGCCGGACTCCAGTTTTTGAAGTTCTGGATGCGGCCAACTTTGGCTTCAGGGGCGTGAATGTAAATCCAGTTATCGGGAAATAAATCGTCGATATTAACAATTAAGGCAACAATGAGGAAAGCCCGGTAGGAAAGCGATCGCGCCGCTTCGAGAACCGAGTCTGGTGCCGGGGGATCGAGGCGGTGAACCAAAGCCGTAATCGGCATACTGCTAATATACTGCTCGGCGACAATTTCCTCGGTATTACCCGCTTGTTCTACTGTAATTCCGGTAATACGATAGCCATCGCGACTTATTCGCGTTACCGTGGCTTCTCGCCACACCTCGCTGCCTTTTTCGTTAATCAGTTCCTCGAAGCGCTCCCACATCATCCCCGGCCCTAAAATCGGGTATTGGAAAGACTTAATTAAGCTGGTCGTTGCTTTACTTTTGTTTTGGAACAAGGCACTCAAGACTGCCCGCTTCAAGGAAACGCCTCGGATGCGCTGAATTGCCCATTCTGCCTGAATTTTGTTACAGGGAATCCCCCAAACTTTTTCCGTGTAGGTTTTGAAAAAGGTCAAGTAAAGACGACGACCGAAACAATGGGTTACCCAATCTTCAAAAGTCTCTACTTCAGGACGGCGAATGGCGGCTTTGGCTTTGGCGTTGAGATAACTCACCAAAATCATAAAACTGGTGAACATCCCCAAATTGGTCAAGGTATTGAGTAAAGATAAAGGATAGTCGAAGAACTTACCTTGATAGTAAATCCGAGACAAGCGGGGAACCTCGATAAACTCGTCTCCCAAGACTTCGTGCCACAACTCATTCACCTCACCCACCTTCGTAAAGAAGCGGTGGCCGCCAATGTCGAAGCGATAACCCTTATACACTTCAGTGCGAGCAATACCTCCTACCTTATCCCCTTTTTCCAAAACTAGGGTTTGTTTGCCGTTTTTTGTTAGTTCATAAGCAGCAGTTAAACCTGCCGGGCCGCCACCAATAATTGCAATTGGATATTGTTTCACAGTAAATTCTCCGCCGTTACTTGGCTATAAAATTTTAACTTTAGTGTAAGCTTGCTTGTTCCCCGCGATCGCCTCACCTCCTTTGTTAAGTTGGGGTTGGGACAATTGCCCTAAACCAGCGCGATCGCTTGCTTTTACGAGTTTACAGCCTTTGACTCTAAATTGCCGTATTTGTACAGACAAGGGCTGCTGGTAATTCACGGTTTAAAACCTTGATAACTGCCATTTTTAAGTAATAATCTTCAAGATCGGCGCATTGCCAGAATTGACAACCGTGTTTTTACGATTGTAGAAGTATCAACCCGCCGAAGCAAAGACTTTAATTAAGCTTTAAAAAAAGAGTTATTTTTGTAGAATTCTCATGAAATTTAGCAACATAGGGTTGCTATATCTAGGGTCAATCCGTCATGATTTAAGGGAATGAGTCTAGTCAAGGGAATACTAAAAATCAATGTAATAATTTAATATTTCTGAATCTATCTATCCGCGATTGAATAATTTTTATGATCGATAATTTTACTTTTAATCGGGACAGGAAGCGATGCAGAGATATTTCGCCAAAAGATTGCCCAGATGCGCGATCGCAACATTCATTGGCAAAATCAGTATATCCTCGATCGCGCTTTAATGTGCGATTATCTCGCCGCCGCCGATGTCTATGTGTTACCTTCTCGTCACGAAGGCTTCCCAGTAGCCCCTCTCGAAGCCATAGCTTGCAGTTTACCCATTGTCGCCGCCGATGCACCCGGAATTCCCGATATTCTCGAAGCGGGAGAAGAATCAGGCGGAATTCAAGTTTTCCGCGAAAATGCGCCTCAGTTAGCTCAAGCTTTAGTAAAAATCCTCAATCAGCCGGATTTACGGGCAAAATTGCGCCAAAACGCTCGCCAGCGTCTTGAAACTTGTTTTTCCGTAACTGCCGTCGGCCAGCAATTGGCAACTTTTTTAGAAGAAAATCAACCATGAAAATCATTCTGACTGCGACTGATGAACCCCTCGCTGATGCTTGGGAAAAATACTGCGGCGATATAGAGAATGTAACGGTTTATCGAAGTATTGGCGTGTTGCCCAAAGAGGGACTGCGAAAAAAGTAAAAAAGACGATGTTGAGGGCGGCGTTTTGCCAGTAACCCGATACAAAGAGGGTCTACCGCACTTGTGGTGGTAATAATCAGTACAACCTTGATATAGCTGGAACTGACTGACTTGTTATCACTTTAGACTCTATGTTAGACATCATGGTGATTACAGCGATTTCTTGCACCGTAACTCCGGTAGACCCTACAAAGATATTATTATGCAACAGTTTCGGTGTTTTTGACTGGCTTTTTGTCTCGATCGTTTGTTTTGCGAATAGCTAGTAAAACTAGCGCTACAACTTCTGGAATAAGTGCCGCAATCGCAGTCAGTTTGAGCGACCAAGTTTCAGATTCATTAAACAATCCTGCCAAACCACTTAAATGTGCAGAGAGTATATCAGTCGTATCAATGAAAATGCACGCCAATAACATTGTCTTCACAATATTTCGATCGGCCAAAGCAACGATCGCAGCAAGGACAATATCTCGAACTGCCCAAACGCGCACAATATATGGCATCTGGATGTTGACATCAATGGGTATGTGTAACTGTTCCATTAACCATGCTGGATCGGCATAGCCAATTGCACTAAGACTGAAACGAATCAGACACATTAGCCCGATTAATAAAGTAATGTACCAAACTTGACCTCTCATAATCGCTCTTACAGATTAAGTTTTTAGAGACTTTAAGTAGACATTAAACCTATTAGTTACTAAAGTAAAGTAGTTACCTTTTAGTAACTAAAGAACTAACTAAAAACTAATAGCACCCATGACAGACTCAGAATGCGCTCCTTTGGAAAAGCTGCTTAACCAAATTTCAGGACAATGGACGATGTATATTTTGTGGGTATTAGACACCCAAGGAATCCTGCGTTTTGGCGAATTAAGACGCAAGATTGATGGCATTTCACCGAAAGTTTTAACACAACGGTTGAGGAGGCTCGAAGAAATTGGGATTGTCTCTCGTCACTACGAATCCACAATTCCTCCGCAAGTTTCTTACGAATTGACTGAACGGGGTAAAGAGCTATCCAAGCCACTTTACGATCTTTGTGAGCTGGCTTCACGCTGGTATGGTTAGAGAATCTAGGACATAGATACTTGCCATTTAATGAATCACTACAATTAAGATTTACACCAATTATGACCCTGTTGCGACAACCGGATATTGGCTACATCCCGACACCTCATAACGTTACGCGATCGCTCCTCGATTTTGCGAAAGTTACTTCAAGCGATATTCTCTACGACTTAGGCAGTGGGGATGGCCGCATTTTAATCGAAGCGGCGCAACGGTGGGGAACTAGGGGAGTCGGTATTGATATCGACCCGAAACGCATTCAGCAAGCCCAGGAAAACACCCAAACCGCCGGAGTGAGCGATTTAATCGAATTTCGGCAAGAAGACCTATTTAAGAGCGATTTCCACCAGGCAACAGTAGTATTTATTTACCTGTTGCCTCATCTTAACTTGCGGTTGCGATCGCGCCTCAAACGCCAGTTACAACCCGGCAGTCGCATCATTTCCAAAGACTTCGATCTGGGGGATTGGCCGCCGTTGCACACTTTATTTTTACCTGCAAAAACCGAAGATGATGAGGAAGTCACTCTTTACTATTGGCGGGTCTAAGAATATTTGCGGATTTTAAACAGATTTAAAAATTCCCGCCTCGCTTGTTCGTAAAGGGGGATTTTCTGGGGGGATTCAATGCGAGCATAAACTTTTGCGCCGGGCTGTAAATCTTTATTGGTTGTGTCAATATCAGCGATCACCCGGACAGTAGATTTCCCTAACTGCTCGTCTCGCTCCAAAACTGAGATAATTTCTTTAATTTGAGTCGTAAAACTCGGCAAACCGGGTTCGGGGGGATTAAATTTAACAATTGCTCCGGCTTGGATTAAATCTCGGTCTTCTTGACGCACTTCAATCACGGCGACGAGTTGGGAGGTGTCGGCAATTTCGAGGACAGCTTCGCCTTCAGGAAGGGTTTTACCTTCGAGGAGATAAAGGTCTGGGGTAACAACGATGCCATCGAGGGGCGATCGCAACACGGTATTATTTTTCTGGCGAATAATGTCTTTTTCTTGTTTTTCGGCAACTTTTTGCATGAGAGGTTGACGACGCTCAAATAAGATTTTGGCCGATTCAACGTCTTGTTGCGCCACTAAAACCGAAGTTTGCAAGCGGTTCATTTCGTCTTGTTTGGCCGCAAGCTCGTCGTACAGTCGCCGTTTCGCCATTCCCATGGCCGCTTGGATTTCGCCAATTTGCCCTTGCAGGGTGAGTTTTTGCCGTTGGGTTTCGTTAAGTCTTTCCGAAGCATACGCCCCTTGTTCGACCAAAGGAGTTAGATTCGCAATGGTATCATCGAGGGACGCGATCGCCCCCTTTAAATTCACAATCTTTTCTTGATAACCCAAAATGTGCAACGGCAGTGTCCCCGCTTCCATGGCGCTAATCTCGGCTTGTAATTGCCCAACTCGCTGCTGACTAAATGCCAGTTGTTGTTGCGCTTGATTTAACCGCATTTGAGCCGTATAAACCTGCTGACGAGCTGTTTCGCTACTATATCCCGCTTCTTCAACCTGAACTGCGCCTTGGTCGATTTTTTCTTCCATTTGCTGGCTTTCGACGAGGGCTAGGGGTTGACCTAATTTAATTTCGTCGTTGACTTCTACCAATATTTCCTTAATTGTCCCCGGAATCTCTGTATGAATGACTCTACGAGCGTTAGGGGCAGGATTGAGCCATGCTTCTGCTCTAACTGAAGGTGCAACGCGAATTTGACTGATTGCTCCGACGACGACGACAATTCCAGCAAAAATCGCCCATCCCGTCGGAAAGGATTTCGACTTCGCGGGAGTCGGTTGACTGGGTTGAATTTGGCTGTCGGCTTTAGGAGGATTTGCAACCGGAGGCGGTGTTTGGGGTTGGGGTTGTATCTGATTGGGCGGTACAACCTGAAAGCGAGAGTTGGGGGAATTCATTGTTTATTGGTGGTTAGTTTTCTAAAGGATTGGCTGGTTGTTTGTTGTTTGTTGTTTGTTGTTTGTTGTTGGGTTTCACTTCGTTCTACAAGGGCCTACTGCTGAAAATCCCCCTACTGCCCACTGCCTAAGACCTACTGCCTAAAAAACTGATTACTGATGACTGATAACTGATAAGCCTACTGCCCTAAAAACTGATGACTGATTACTGATGACTGTTCACTGAAAAAGCTACCCACGGGGCCAAAAGTAATAAACCGCCCACCCAATCACCAGTAACAAGACGGTGACGGGGGCGTTGTCGAATGTCCAGAAGGCAACCATGCGGAATAAGCTGCCGAAAATTATGAGGATGTAGAGAAAGCTCAAAGGGGCGTAGGCGGCGAGGATGGCGCGATCGCGTCCGCTTTCGGGACTGGGTTTTCCGGTGAATAAAGCTTGGTAAAATTGGAACGATCGCGTGCGGAGATTATTAATTCCGGTGGCGGCAACGGTGAGATAATAACCGTCAAATTTGGCCATGGGGTTGAGGTTGACGGCGACGGTGAAAAGGGCTGAAACCATGAGGAGATAACTCATCGGGTGCAGCCAACTACTTTCAACAGAGGTACACCACAGCCAAAACGCGATCGCGCCAACGATCAACTGACACAATACCCCTGCCCCCACCACAAACACCCGTTGTCGGCGTTTGACTAAGCAATAGGAATCGCTGGTGTTGGTATAAGCGGCAGGCATCATAAACATCAGCAGCAAGCCGATTTCCGGGACAATGCCGCCGTAATGCTTCAGGGTGAGGGCGTGGCCGAATTCGTGAATGGTCACGACTAACATGGCCAGCAAACCAAAGGGAATAATGAGGGAGGGGCCTTGAGTTTGCCAGAGAATACTGCCGGTTAAAATGATTTGCGATCGCCAATTTAACCCCACCACTGCCGAAACTGCCAAAAAGGCCAGCAATAACATAAAAAAGGGCTTTGTCCACAACCACCGTAACGCCTTTGTCGGGCGATTTAACCAGGGGTCGGGGTTGAATAAGGGAACTTTAAAAAACAGCAGTTTCAGGGGTGTAAAAGGCTTTTTCGGCGGCTTAGGTGGCTCTGTGCCTTCGAGCATGGCTGTCACCGTCAAAAGCTGCATGAGATATTTAAGTTGTCCGGGGGAAATACCTGTTTTTTGACTGATTTCTTCAGGGGGAAATTTCCCTAGCATTTCGATGGCTGCTTTGCTCTGGGGGTCAACTTGCATAAAGGTGACATCTTCTCGATTGCGAAGAATCCAGTAACCTTCGGGATGTTCGATCCACTGAATACCAGCTTTAAAAGGGGAATTTGCAGATGGGTTTGCTGTTTGTTCGACAGGAGAGGATCGATCCTGAATTACGCCCCAATGGATCAGTTTTTGCAGCAGTGTTACCACGAAATCCGGCGGTATTTCTGACTCAAATTTCTTCTGGCATTGCTGCTGAATTTGAGCGATGGTATGTTTGCCGTTAAAGTGTTGTAGGGCGTAGGCTTCTGGGGCTTCGATGAGGTAGCGAACTTTGGCCATTTTTGCCGTCAAAACGTATTGTTGCGATCGCTTTAACTGACCCATTTGCCAATATGCTGCCAGATTGGGACAGAGTACATCTGGAGCAGTATCCGAAGGCGTAAAAGAGGAAGCCGTCATGGGCGGTAGATGTTGACCTAACTGTTCTTAGTCAACGGCATTTACCTCGCGATCGCAAGTCAGAAGTTCAGAAATTTTTTCTCAGAAAATAAGTAACTTTTTAAAAGCTTGTTCCGCGAAATTACTGAAAATTGAGGCTAAAAAAATAATTTTTGTCCCCCTCTCACTCAAACCGACAAAGAGCAGGAATTTTCCTTAAGACGGCTCGTAACGGGGAAATGACGGCAACTCAATCGCTGCTAGGGACTTGCGTTTTTTAGTGGGACGTTGAGGATACACGATTGGGGAAGGGGAAATCGAAATCGGAGAAGTCTCTGCGGTGTCGGGTTGTGGGTTCAAAACCGCTTCTGGAGGAGTTGGGGGTTTGAGGTCGCTTTTGGGGGCAGAAATTTCTGATGAAGTCCCCTCTAACAAATCATCAAAGGCAGAAACTACAATTTCTGCTCCTTCTTCGCTAAATTCTCGCCAATTTTGCTCTAATTCACTTAATTCTGGCGTTGGGGCTTCCGGTATATCTGCCGTTACGTTCGAGAAATCAGTAAGACTGACCCAATCGAGGGGTTCATCACTCCGACTCGACCAAGGTTGAATCGGTTGGGCTTTAATGGCAATCGGCGCACTACTGGGGAGGGTTGGAGGGGAGGGTTGGGGTTTGGGGGCTGTTGGCGTGACGGTGGCTTCTGAAGTCATCGTAGCTTGCAATGTTGACTTAGCTGCCAAACATTTATCTAATGCGGATTTAAATTGGAGAGTTTGACGTTGCTGGCGTTGCAAGCGCACCGAAAGTTCTTGGGATTGGGTTTGAATGTCTTGAAGTTGTTGGGTTTGCTGTTGGTAGTGATGATGGAGATTGGTATATTCCCGTTCGAGTTCTTCTAGACGATGTTGAGCGACTTGCAATTGGGCGCTGAGATCGGTATTAATGCTATTTTGACGTTGTGTTGCTTGATGTGAAACTTCGAGTTCGGCGTACAAATTGCGGATTTTTTCTTGATTGAGGCTGATTTCCTTGCTTTGTTGGGTATTGAGGGAGTCGAGGCTGCGCGATCGCGACGTTTCTGTTTCTAGAGCTTCTTGGGTTTTAGCCAAATCCTCCTCAAGTAATGCCACTTTTTGCAACAAATCCCGATTGCGCTGACGCAGTTTTCGGGCTAAAGAAAACCAATCCGCTTCTCTTAAGCGGGGTCGTCCTTTGGTTAAATCTGCCGGGGATGAATCAAGGGCGATCGCCGTTTCGTCGGTAATTCTTTGCTCAAAGCGCTCAATCGGTTTCGCATCGGGCGAGGTGATGGGTGTAGACTCGATCGCAGAATGGTCTGGCTGCGAGCTTACTGTCCCTTCTGACGAGTCTAGGGTAGACTCTGGGGACGTTTGCGGTTCTTGTTGGGAGAAGTCAGCTTCGCTCATCGCTTGTTACTACAAGTGCATTCGCATCCGCACCTTGGCCCCGTTTTGGCGGGGATCGACGCGGAATGTGTTAATCATACCAAGTCTTCTGACTTTGTGTTATTGGTTATTGGTTATTGGTTGTTGGTTGTTCCCACAATCCCTTAATGAGTAATTGGTAACTGGTCATTGATAATTTCCTCCCCCTCAAAACCTAAATATAGCCAGTCACTAAAAAATCGTCCCCAATCGCCTGCATTTCTACATCTTTTAACGCGATCGCATCATTCATCTGCTTGAGTCCCAAATCACTGACGGGAGAAGGGGCCGTTTGACCGCCGATGATTTTGGGGGCGATAAACGCCATCACTTTCTGAATTACGCCAGATTTTAAAGCTGCTGCCGCCAAAACACCGCCACATTCCCAAAATACCTGAGAAAAACCGCGATAATACAGACTTTCCATCACGACTTCCGGTGTGAGTTTGGGGAAAGTCACCACCTCAACGCCTTGCTGTTGTAATGTTTGCTGCATGGGAAGATTTTGGTGGGTTTCCGTAAAAACCACAGTTGGGGCGTTTTGAACATCCCATAAATTGGCATTGGGGGGTAAATCACAGCGACGACTCATGACGACTCGTAACGGTTGGCGATCGCTCACCCCATGAGTGGTTAAAAAAGGATTATCATGGCGTACCGTATTTCCCCCGACAATCACCGCATCCGCGATCGCCCGTTGTTGATGAACCCAAGCACGGGCTTCAATCCCCGTGACCCAGCTACTATGACCCGTGGTAGCCGCAATCTTACCATCTAAGGTCATTGCATATTTGAGAATACCCAACGGTCGCTGCTGCACCACCCGATGAATAAACGCTTCATTCAAGCGCCGACAAGCAGCTTCTTCGACTCCCACCACCACTTCAATCCCTGCATCTCGCAAGGTTTGAATCCCACTGCCACAAACCAAGGGATTCGGGTCAATCATGCCCACCACCACTTTACGCACCTTCGCTTTAATTAATGCTTGCGTACAAGGAGGGGTACGACCTTGATGATTGCAAGGCTCTAAGTTAACATAAATCGTCGCTCCTGCCGCCTTTTCCCCCGCTTCTTGTAAGGCAAAAACCTCTCCATGGGGTTGACCCACCCTAGGATGAAATCCCTCTCCTACAATCGTTTCACCCTGAACTATCACAGCCCCTACCATCGGATTTGGTGAAGTGTATCCCATACCGCGACGTGCCAATACTAAACAACGTTGTATCATTGCACTATCAAAGTCAGAGAAGGGAGCATCTAAGGAATGAGTCACGTTTTTTTCAGCGAATGGGAATAGAATTTGTTATTTGTTATAAGGATACAAAACCATTAAAGAGTAACTTTCATTTTTACTTTTTTAGAGATAATACGCAATGCCGATCCGATGGAAGCAGGATAACCAGAGATTAACCGCCTTATTGATTGAGGTGAAAACGGTAAATGGTCAACCGCAAGAACGAGAAGTGCGGCCCTTGGCCAGCATTAAAAATGAAGATATTTATACCTATACAGGTCATATTAACTTCTGGAAGGATGTTTCTAGTGTTTTAGAGGATTTTCCTGACGAAATTCGCGAACAAGTGTTGGTGGATATTGCCCAAAAGATTAAGCAAATCCCCGACTGGGCAATTCAGCAGATGGAAGAATACCAAGAAGAACATCGTCAAAAAGGCGAGGTGATTCTGGCGGCAATGAATGAGGAGAGAAAGCGTCATGAAGCCCGGATTGCGGAGCTAACTCGTCAAAGACGGCAAGAAATTAAAGAATTTGAAGAACAACAAGAACTTTTAATGTCTGAACTGGGCTTGTCTCGCTCTAAGTCGAAAATCCTCAATTGATCTTTAGACTACTGTCCGCTACCCCAAAAACTGATAACTGATGACTGTTGACTGATAACTGAAAACTAAGCCCCTTTGAGCAACCAAAACGCTGTATCCGTCATGCCCGAATCATCCGGTTGAATCAGTAAGAAATGAATGCCTAAACTGGCGGTGCGTCGTTCGCTGTAGTTTAGCGCCGCTTGAGCCACTTCTGCATCCTCAAACGTTGCTAAAATCCAACGGTCAATCAAACCGGTTTCGAGTACCAATCCCCCGGACTGTCCCGGTTCTGTGGGAATATAATTGACCGCATGAGGTTGTTGTTCTGCCAGCCATTGGGCTAATTGCATAGATTGACGGCCCCCGTAGATAATAATACCGGGAATAGGTGTAGTAGAAGCGACTCTGGCTTGAATGGGGTCAAACTCCGAGGGGATTTGTAAAATTGGGATGGGGCGATCGCGAAATACCGATACAATATCCTGAGCAGTAATCGCCGCAAACCGCCACTGCTCGCCCCACAAGGCATCGGGAAGGGCTTGGGGGGGCGATTGAATCAAATCTGCGGTTAAGCCGCGAGAACGGCATAATTCTTTCAAAGTGGGGACGTGTCGCGTCGCTTCTAAAGTCCAGCCTAGCTGCTGTGTGGCTAAATCCATCAAATTATAGGTTTCTGGGCGAAAAACCCGCACAATATCTGGCGTTTCCCCAATGGCTTGTAGTTGCTTGACTAACCAACTTACTCCGGCTTCGGCTTGCGGACAAGTGGCTTCATAAATCAGTTCGCCAGAGGGGTGATAA
>JBKHDX010000117.1:0-14389 GCA_046541115.1 Spirulinaceae cyanobacterium
TTGGTCATTTGTTATTGGTTGTTGGTTGTTGGTTGTTGGACGGGGAAACCCCGCCCCTACAAGCCGATTGTCCACTGCCCCAAAACCTCCAAAAGTCTAGGGTTTAGCGCCGGTTGTTTACAAGGAGCTTAAGATCGAATTAATGTTGCTACGATTAAACTAAATATTGACGATTTTCAGGAATCGTCATTTCTGGGCCTGAATCAAAATACTCAATGTTCTAGAACCCCGGTTTCTGGGGTTCTAGCGCTACAGCCAAACATTAGGACATTGTGTAGGGTGGGCATCGCCCACCCTAAGATAGCTTTGAGCCTCAACGATTGATGTCCCAAGCCACGATCGTAGCGCTATACATTCTTACTTTGCCACGATTTAAGTAAATTTGCTTTAACTTTCCAGACAAACTATCTTAAAAAAATAACCAACAACGATGCGTAAAAAAATTGGGATTGCGGCGGGAATTATCTCTTTAATTAGTTTGGGATTGGGCTTTTATTTTTGGCGACAATTTACAAAAATTCCTGATTGGTATAGTGCCGATGCCACGACTGTAACCCAACAAATTGACGAAACACGCTGGCCGCAACTCCAACAATCTCGTCAAGAAGTTTTGACTAACATTGACCGCCAAGTTCGTCAAAATCCGAGTAGTTCTGAAACGACAGTAACCCTAACAGATAAAGAAATTAATGATGTTTTAATTGCCAGCGCGGTGGAAAGTTTAGCCGGGACTGAAATCCTCCAAGCAACGCGAGGAATCAATACAACCATTGCCGATAATCAAATTGAAATTGGCATGGTGGTTAATACCTCAGATTTGAACTTAGACTCGGCAGAAACTTCTTTACCCCTACCCACAAAACAAATTTTAAAACAGTTCCCTTTACTCAAAAATCGCGATCTTTATATTGCTTTGTCCAGTCAACCTCAAATTATTAACGGTCAACTTCAACTCACCGGAGATACTCGCGTTCGCGTTGGTAATTTTAGTCTCACCCTAGCTGAAATTGCCAATCATGCCGGAATGCCTGAAGCTGACATTTTACAAGAAGTAAATCAAGTCTTAAAACAGTGGAATATTCGCGAAATGCAACTGCAAGATGGTCAAGTGACGATCAAACGCGATCGCTTTTAGTTTAGGATAGTTTTTAGTCCCCAAAATTGCCCAAAACAAATGACGATTTGGATTAACGAACAAATTGACCCCTCTGGTATGATTCATGCTTGTATTGCTTCGTGTAACGAAAAACTCGCCCAAGATTGTCATCAATCGTTTCAAGACAACTTAACAACGCAACAAAAAAGTGATGGTTGGCAAGCCCGACTGAGAACAGTAGAAAGTTGGGATGAAGTTCCGGTTAATTCTTTGAAATTGAGTTAATACGATTCAATCTCCCCTTTTTTATCCCTGAAACTCAGGTTAAATTAGGACGCGATCGCAACTTGAGGTAGACTTTTCTCACCCAGGCGGCTTTAGCTACAATAAGGTCATTCAGATCGGCCAAAGCCGCGTCCCTCAACTTAAGGCGGGGTTATCGAGATCGATAAATCTAGGAATGCTTTTGTTCTATCCTCGAAAGCTATGGAAAAATATAATGCGAATTATTACTATAAAACCCTAGGTTTAGCCCCTGGAACTTCGCCCAAAGACATCAAAAAAGCCTATCGTCAATTGGTTAAAATTTGGCATCCTGATAACTTTTCCGATCGACCGCAACAACAACAGGAAGCCGAAGAAAAAATTAAAAAGATTAACGAAGCCTACGAATATTTAAAAAACTATAAACCGATTCCTCTGGACGAGAAAAAATCTGCTAAAACCACAACAAAAACAGAAGTTAATCCTGAAATATTTTATAGAAATGGGGTAAACTTTGCTCAAAAACGCCGTTATAAAAAAGCAATCGAAGAATTGACTAAAGCCATTTTAATTGATACTGATTATCTCGATGCTTATCTCTATCGCGGCTTTGTTTATGATAAATTAGGCCAAAGTATTCGCGCCGAAAAAGACTTTAATAAAGCGACAACACTCAAACTACACCAAACGTCTCACCAAGAACAAACCTCACCTCCTCCCGAACCCACTCCTCCTCCGACTCCTTGCGTTTCGACGGCTTCTCCTTGGCAATGTGTGGGAACTCTACAGCGCCATACTGCACCCATCAGCGCGATCGCGATCGCCCCCGATGGTAAAATTGCCGCAACGGCAAGTTACGATCGCACCGTCATTTTATGGCAACTCAGTACCGGGCGCGCTCTCCACGTTCTCAGCAGTCATACCGGTAGAGTTTATAGCGTTGATATTAGCCCGGATGGGAGATTTATCGCCAGTAGTAGCGGCGATAAAAGCATTAAACTCTGGAAAATCAGCAATGGTAACCTAATTCGCACGTTAGGCGGTTTATTTGGGGGACACAATCAAGCCACCCTAGCCGTCGCGTTTAGTCCCAACAAACGCACCCTAGTCAGTGGTAGCGCCGACCGTAGCGTGAAACTGTGGCAAATTAGTAATGGTAAAGAAATTCGCACCCTAACGGGCTATTCCTGTCCCGTGAGGGCGATCGCGATTCGCCCCGATGGTAAACTATTTGCCAGTGGTGGTACAGACTGCGCCCTCCGCATCCGCGAAATGAACGGTCGTCTCATTCGTTCTCATCGCGGCGATTTCAAGATTCTCAGCCTCGCTTATTGCCCTGACAGTAACATCATTGCCGTAGGGGGAGAAAGCGGGATTATTCAACTTTGGGATGGAGAGGGAACCCAGGAAATTTGTCGCCTCGATCATCAAAATTCTGCCGTTTATGCCCTGGTTTTCAGCCCGGATAGCAAAACTCTTGTCAGTGGGGCGAAAGACGGCACAATCAAATTCTGGGACGTTACCAGTCAACAAGAACAGTTTACCTTAAGGCAACACCAAGGAGCCGTCCGCGCGATCGCATTCACTCCCGACGGCCAAACTTTCGTCAGTGGTGGGGTTGACCAAGCCTTAACAATTTGGTGGAAAAAATAAGTTAGTTAAAAAATCCCCGCTTTTTGAAAACGGGGATTGGTGCATCATCTTAAACGATCGCGGGAGCGTTTTTGAGCATTAGAATTTTCGTAATGGCGGCTTCAACCACCTTATCCGGGGTAGATGCACCGGAAGTCACCCCCACGGCAATCGGCCCCTCTGGTAGCCAATTTTCGGTAACTTCTAGGTCTTTTTCCAGGGGTTTGTGTTCGACGCGATTATTTTCCACATCGATGCGATCGGCACTATCAATGTGATAAGAAGGGATGTTATGTTCGATGGCGATTTCTTGGAGGTGGGTTGTATTCGAGGAGTTATAACCGCCAATGACCACCATTAAAGACAAATTTTTGTCCACCAGCCCAAACATAGCATCTTGACGTTCTTGGGTTGCGTCGCAGATGGTATTAAAGCTCATAAAATGCTGGTTGAGTTCCGTGGGGCCGTATTTTTGCATCATCGTACGCTCAAAGAGTTTGCCGATTTGCTCGGTTTCGCTTTTGAGCATTGTGGTTTGATTAGCAACACCAATTTGCTCCAGGTCGCGATCGGGGTCAAAGCCTTCAGAATAGGCGTTTTTGAACTTTTCTAAAAATTCGGTTTTGTCGCCTCCGTGAAGGATATAATCGGCAACATATTGGGCTTGGCCGAGGTTAAGGACGACGAGGTATTTATCGGCAAAGGAACTGGTGGCAATGGTTTCTTCATGTTTGTATTTGCCGTGAATAATCGAGGTGTAGTTGCGTTTTTTGTGCTTTTCGACAGAGTTCCACACCTTAGACACCCAAGGACAGGTGGTATCGACGATGGTACAGCCTTTGTCGTTGAGCAGTTGCATTTCGCTGACACTCGCACCAAACGCCGGGAGAATGACGACATCCCCTTTCCCGACTCCCGAAAAGTCTTTTTGATGGTTTGCGTCCATTTCGATGAAATGCACGTTCATTTCCCGCAGTCGTTGATTAACTGAGGGGTTGTGGATAATTTCGTTAGTGATCCAGATGGGTTCGGTGGGAAAATGTTGGCGGGTTTCGTAAGCCATAGCCACAGCCCGTTCGACTCCCCAACAAAAGCCGAAAGATTCAGCGAGATAAATGGTAACATCGCCTTGTTGCAGTTGATAGTTGCGATCGCGTATCGTCTGAATCAGAGAGCTTTGATATTCGGTATTGAGAACTCCGGCAACTTCTTCTTGGTGGCCGAAGCCTTTACGATAATAGTTCTGAGATTGATTGAGATTTCGTTTAAAAGCTTTTGTATCCATCGGAATTTTAAAAAATAGGCTTCTTTACTAATCTAGAGTACAAGGTCTTGGTTTGTTAACAGAAGCGGGATAACTTGTCACAAATGGTTATGGGTTATTTGGCACAATTGGTTACTGCCCACTAACAACTAACATTTCCTTGGGAAAGGTGAAATGAAAAGTCGTTCCCACATTGACTTGCGATTCAAGCCAGATGCATCCACCGTGGGCTTCGACAATTTTGCGGCAAATGGCTAAACCAATTCCGGTTCCGGGTTGGGAACTGTTGGGATTGAGGCGTTTGAAGGCTTGGAAGATAGAATCATAGGCATCTTCAGGAATACCAATGCCGCGATCGCTCACGGTAAAACGGATTTCTGTTTCTTCTGTTGCGGCAGTAATGGCGATTTGGGGGGGTGCATCTCCACTATACAAAATAGCATTGGCGATCAAGTTCTGGAACAGTTCGGTGAGTTGGATGGGGTTGGCTTGGAGAGTGGGTAAGTCATGAGCGTTGATCTGGGCTTGACTGTCCGCGATCGCCTGCTGTAAGTTATTCAACACTTGAATCAATAAGCGATTGCAATCTACGGTCTGATAATCGGTTTCGGGGTTACTGCCCACTTGAGCATACATCAAGAGATTTTCGATCAAATGATTCATGCGATCGCTAATTTCGTCGATGCGCTCGATGCGCTCTTTAATCTCCGGAGTGGCTTCTTGCCAATGTTTGAGCATCAACCGCCGCACGTTGGCTTTAATACTCGCAAGGGGTTGGCGCAAGTCGTGGGAGACAATAGAGGTAAATTCTTCGAGTTCGCTGTTGGTGTGGCGTAGTTCGGCGTTAAGGCGATAGAGTTCTTGGTTTTGTTGCGCGAGTTGGTTTTGTTGTCGGGCAATGGTAAGTTGATTATTAACCCTGGCTAAAACTTCAGTGACATCAAAGGGTTTGGCGATATAGTCGGCTCCGCCTAATGAGAAAGCCTTGACTTTATCCAAGCTTTCATTGAGCGCACTCAGAAAAATCACGGGAATATGAGCCGTATTTTCTGATTTTTTGAGTTCTTCGCAGACCTGATATCCATCCATATCTGGCATCCGAATGTCGAGTAAAATCAAATCTGGCGGATCGTAGCGAACGGCGCGTAAAGCTTGTTTGCCGTTGATGGCTTGCCGCACTTCATGCCCAGCTTCAGTCAACATTTGCAGCAGCAACTGACCGTTTTCGAGTAGGTCATCAACAACTAAAATATCGCCTTGAATCGTGTGAGGTTTGGGAACAAGCATGAGAAATAACTGCACCTACTCTAAGAGTTCTATGATACGGTCAAAATCCAAACGCTCGACCCAACCCGATAGTGTTGCAGCGACTTCGGCTTGCTCTGGGGGAATTTGAGCGATGAGTTGATGAATGTTTTTGCGACGGGCAGATAGAGCGGCCCACTGAAGTTGCGATCGCCATTGAGCAGACATTTGGTTTAATCCAGCTTGAACCCGATCGGTGGTTAAAGGAGAAGACGTGGGTTTTGACGTTTCAGGAGATTGTACAGCATATTGATAATCGATGTGTAAACAATTAGCAACTTTCGCCAAGAGTTCTACTTCAGAAAACGGTTTTACGATCCAGTCATCGCAGCCTAAGTTTTTAAGTTGATTTTGTTGATTTTGAAAGACACTGGCGGTTAAGCCGATAATGGCCACAGAAGGGCGCTGGGGGTGTTGCTGTTCGAGTTGACGAATGCGGCGCATGGCTTCGTAGCCATCTAAAACCGGCATTCGTATATCCATTAAAATTAGGTGCGGTTGCCATTGTTGCCATAATTCTACCGCTTCTAAACCATTACCTGCCGATCGCGTCGCAAAGCCTAGGGGTTCGAGTAAGCTTGTGAGTAACCGGCGATTGCTCACATCATCTTCAACTAGGGCGATACGATATTCTTGGGGTGCGCCGGCGATGGCGATGGCATATTGTTTAACTGGGGCAGCAGGGGTGGTGAGGTTTTCAACTTGGTTACAAGGAATATTAAAGCGAAACACCGATCCCTTTCCCCACTCACTGCGGACGGTTATTTCTCCTCCCATCAAGCGGACAAAATGCTCGCTAATGGCTAATCCTAACCCTGTTCCTTCGGTGGAGCGATCGCGCAAAGAACTACTCAAGGGCATGGCAGGATGACTTTGGGTAAAAGCTTGAAAAATCAGGGATAATTCCGGGGATTTAATGCCGATTCCGGTATCTTCTACTTCAAATTGTAATTGTAAGGTTTGAGAGGGAGTTTTATCGTTCTGAGCCGTTACTCGTAGAATGACTTGACCTCTTTCGGTAAATTTCACAGCATTTCCCAACAGATTAATCAAAATCGAATGCAGCTTTTTAGCATCGGTTTCAATCAATTGGGGTAAATTGGGCGATCGCTGCACCTGCAATGCTAAATCCTTACTCGCCGCTTTAAAACTAAACATTTCCTCGATTCGGTCGAGTAACTGCCATAAATCGAATTTTTCGGGGTTCAGCGACATTCTTCCCGCTTCAATCTTGGATAAATCCAAAATATCGTTAATTAGCGCCAAAAGATGCTCTCCAGACCGCTTAATAATTTCAATATATTCTTGCTGTTGGGGTAAAATGGGCGAAGCATCCGCAGGCAGTTGTTTAGCGGCGCGATCGAGCAGTTGGGTAAAGCCTAAAATGGCGTTGAGGGGGGTGCGAAGTTCGTGGCTCATATTGGCTAAAAACTCGCTTTTGGCGCGATTGGCGGCATCAGCCATTTCCTTGGCTTGTTCGAGTTGTACCGTAGCCCGACGACGCTCTTGTAGTTCGTTTTTGAGGCGATCGTAGAGTTCGGTTTGTTGGGTCGCGATCGCCACTTGAATCCCCACCTGAGACAACAAATTTATTTCCCAAGGTTGCCAATGGCGAAGATGACTGCATTGATGAACGATCAACAAACCCCACAGGGTATTCCCGACGACGATGGGTACAGATAAGCGGGATTTTACCTGAAATTCTTGTAAATATTCCAGCAAACAATTTGCGGTTTCATCAAAACGAATATCCGTAATAATGCGGGGTTTGCCCTGACGATAATTTTCATAGCAATCTGGGGGAAACTCCTCATCTTCAAACCGCAATCCCAAAGTTGAAGATAAGCCCTCGCGGACTGATTCGTGGCTGACCATACCCTCTTGGCTGGGGGTTAGGCGGAAGATTAAGGCGCGGTCAGCATTCAGGAGTTTCCTCGCATCCGTTACAGCACGATCGAGAATTTCATCTAAATCTACCGAACTGTGGATATTTTGAGCAATTTGCGTTAACAATCGCTCCCGATGGATTTGTTGTCGTAGGGCAAGTTCTGCCCGTTGGCGATCGCTGAGATCGGTTACGGCTCCCAAGACATATAATGGCTCCTTGTTGGCATTATACACCAGCGATAAGGCAATATTAACCCAAATACCCCGATTTTTCTTGGTTTTATATTCTTTTTCGATAGAATACGTTAATATTTGACCGCTAATAAGAGATTGCCAGCGCTTTTTAGCTTCTGATTCGTGACTGGTCGAATTAATGGCAGCATAATCTAACGCTTGCAACTCTGCCGCCGTATAGCCTACCAGATCGCAGAACTTTTGATTCACTTGCTCAAAGCGACCTTCTAGGCTCACCACAAAAATGCCCACCGCCGCTTGTTCAAATAAAGCTCGCCAACGTTCCTCGCTGTCTCTGAGGGCAATTTCTGCTCGTTTGCGTTCGGTCATATCTTCGGCAATACCCGCCGCCCGGATAATACGACCGCGACGATCGAGAATGGGAAAAGCGCGATCGCCAATCCAACGAATTTCTCCATCCGGGCGCATAATGCGATATTCAAGTTCGACGGACTGACCTTGTAAATGGCGATCGCGACCTTGAATAATAATCTCGCGGTCTTCGGGCAATACAGAGTCAAGCCATTGATCGGGGATTTTGACATCATGACGCGATCGCCCCCAGATTTTTTCATAAGCGGGACTGATATACAAAATCCGATTGTTTTCAAAATCTGACAACCAAAATACTGCTTGTAAATGATCGGCCAATTGACGAAAGCGCTCCTCGCTTTCCCGTAAGGTTTCCTCGGCTTGGCGACGAGCAGTAATATCTCGCGCACAGACGACATAAACGAGATCGCCGTCCCACTGGGCGATCGCGACGCTAATTTCCCCAGTACCAATACTGCCATCTTCGCGAGCAATATTAATTTCAGTGGTATTGCGAGTCAGGAAGGGCAAACCAAACTCGCGACCCACTAAACTTGCCGCAGATTGATTAAACAAGCGCAACGCCGCCGGATTGGCAAAGCAAACCACTCCTTGGCGATTGACAATTAAAATACCGTCGTTCAAGTTAGCAACAATGGCGTGTAAGCGGGATTCACTACGCCACAGTTGCATTTCAATGGATTTATGGGGGGTGATGTCTTGGGCGGTTCCGAGAATCTGCGCGATCGTCCCATCGGCGTTACGATTAAATACGACTTCTTGCGATCGCCACCACCGCCAAGAACCGTCTTTATGCTGAATGCGATATTCGAGTTCGACAACTTCGTTACGGTCAATTTTGGCAAAGTAATTGCGGCGATCTTGTTGGGAGGAATTGCGATCGGGGGATAAGCAGTTGTGGAAAAAGCTGTCTCCCTGTTCTAATACTTCTACGACTTGATAACCCAACATCGTCTCGATGCGATCGTTGATATAGCTATAACGATTTTGATTAACGTCGTATAAATACAGCAGTTGCGGCGAAGTGTTGGCGATCGCTTGGAGCAAGCGTTCGGTGTCTGAGGCGATACAATTGCTACAAGAGTTGGGCAGAGGAGATGGGGGTTGCAGGGGTTCGGGATTTAAAATTAACCGTAGCGATCGCTCGCACAACGACGGGCTAATTTCAGCCCAACACCAATAATCTCGCGCTCCTTGTTTTAAGGCGGTTCGTCCTTCTGCGACTGTGTTACAAAGGGCAATAACTGGCACAGATGCCGCATTTTCGACCCAATCCGTCAAGGTTTCGGTTTGAATATCAATGAGATAAGCTGCTACCAAAGCATGAGAAGCGCGATCGCCCCTCATAAGCTGATATTGCACCGTCTCAACCGCAGCGAGGGTGCAATATAGCTTATTGACTTTTTTGCTCTCGGTTTTCCCTAACAACAAGCGAATTTGATTCGATGCCATCGCTTAGTTCGTTTCAAAATAAATCTGTCCCTTGCGTTCAACTATAGCGCTTCCCACAAAGGACAAACGCACAATGACCAAGGACAAAAAAGGGAGCGTTGCCACTCCCTGAATCTACATATTTTAATAGCGTTTCGGTTACATCGCAGTGGAAAAATTTTGATTACCTCGGCGATCGCACACCGCAACAATACTTGAAATAAGGGGTTTAAAATTTCAGCTTAATCAACACGCTCTAATTGCCACAAAATTTGATTGCCTTCCCGACGCACTCGCGAGACAACCCAGTTTCGCCAAGGCCAGTGATCGCCGCGACTGGTGACAGCACTAGCATTCACATCCATTAAATCGGCTAATTCGGAACTACTAATGAGGTAGCCTTTACTCGCAATTTCGTCAGCAATGCGTAACGATTCGATTAAATTACGCAGTTGATTGACGCGCACTTCACGGGGAAGTTGTAAGTCGTCTGTGGGTTGAACCAGTGAGTTATTTGTCATTGTTGGTAATTGGGAGGTAAGACTGTTTTGCTGTTTCTCTTTGTAACGTACCGTTTTTTGTGGATTTGAATCTGATAATCCTGCTACGTTCGGTGTAGGTTTTTTATTCAAAGATACCGCGATCTCCTGGTTTTTGGGTTGACGCAAGATCGGCGGCTTATTTTGAGCAAAACCCCGCGCAATGGTATCGCAGCGTTCGTTGTCGCGATCGCCACTGTGACCCCGGACGTGCTGCCATTTCACGTTTCCTGTATTGAGGGGATCGAGGGTTTGCCACAAATCTTGATTCAAAACCGGATCGCCTTTAGAATTTTTCCAATTCCGCCTTTTCCAGCCCTTCATCCATTGAGTCATCCCTTTAAGGACATATTCACTATCGGTATAAAGGGTGATGGGTTGACCCGGTTGACTGGCTTTCGCGATTTCTAACGCCGCGATCGCTGCTTGCATTTCCATCCGGTTATTGGTTGTTGCTGTCGCAGCCCCTCCCCATTCAGCTACAGAACCATCGCTGTAGTTAACCACGATTCCCCAACCTCCAGGGCCAGGATTACCAATACAAGCGCCGTCTGTATAAATACTGATAATGTTAGTCATTTGTTGTTGGTTATTGGTTATTGGTTATTGGTTATTGGTTATTGGTTATTTGCGCTCAAGTGGTAATTGGTCATTGGTAATTGTATATTGCCGCCACTAATAATTACACCGACGCGCTGATTTTGAGCCGAGACAATACCTTCGAGTAAAGCCGCAGCCGCTAATACTCCCGTCGGTTCAGTTACAATTTTGAGCCGTTCAGCGAGAAACAATAAAGTCCGCAGTAATGCAGCATCAGAAACCGTCACCATATCATCAACGTAGTGCAGAATCAACGGGAACGTGAGACTCCCCAAACTGGGGGTTCTAGCACCATCGGCAATGGTATTGGGGTTATGAACGGTTTGTAGGGTTTGGCTGTGGAATGACCGGGTTGCGTCGTCTCCGGCTTCCGGTTCTACGCCAATAATGCGACAATCGGGAAACTGGGATTTCGTCGCGATCGCACACCCGGAAAGTAACCCCCCACCCCCACAACACACTAATAACACATCGAGTTCCCCCACTTCTTCGAGCAGTTCTAGGGCAGTTGTACCTTGTCCGGCGATAATATGAGGATGATTATAGGGCGGAATCAAAGTTAAGCCCCGTTCCTGACATATTTCTTGGGAAAGTTGTTCGCGGGTGGCTTCAGCGCGATCGTATAAAATTACTTCTGCCCCATAACTTTTCGTTGCCGAAATTTTCACTTCGGGCGCATCTTCGGGCATAATAATTGTTGTGGTAATGCCTAACAATTGACCGGCTAAAGCAACCGCTTGAGCGTGATTTCCTGACGAAAAAGTTAACACCCCTTTTTGTTTTTGTTCATCGCTCAATTGCGCTAAGGCATTATAAGCCCCCCGAAATTTAAACGATCCGGTGCGCTGGAAGTTTTCACATTTGAAAAAAACTTGCGCTTGAGTCTGTTCATTAACCAAGCGAGAGGTTAAAACTGCGGTGCGGTGGGCTATATTTTGGAGGCGAGTTTGTGCTGTTTGAATGTCAGCTTTAGTTACAATATTCAAGGCTTCCGATATTGTTAGTGTAGTCATTGATAATGATCAAAGAGTTATGACTCAAGCGCTTAGTAAACCTATTTCCTTCGATGAATTTGTAGCTTGGTATCCAGAGGATGCTCCCTGTAAGTATGAATTATATAACGGTAGAATTGTCGAAATGCCTTTAGGGACAGGAAAACACTCTAATATTACCGGATTTATTACGGGTGAAATTTATTTTGAAATAAGACGGATGCAATTACCTTACTCTGTCCCTGGTGATTGTTTGCTAAAACCACTGGATACTCAATCAGGTTATCAACCCGATATCATTGTGCTAGATCAAGGGGAGTTAAGCAAGGAATCCCGTTGGCAAAAGGAGTCTGTTATTACCCTGGGGAGTTCGGTTCGTTTGGTTGTAGAAGTCGTTAGCACAAACTGGCAGAACGATTATTTAAAGAAGGCAGGAGATTATGAGTTAATGGGAATACCTGAATATTGGATTGTAGACTATTTGGGTTTGGGGGGACGGCGTTTTATTGGCAATCCTAAATCTCCGACGCTTTCGGTTTATCAAATGATTGATGGAGAGTATGAAGTAATGCAATTTCGAGGAGACGATCGAGTTGAGTCTTTGGCTTTTCCTGAGTTAGAATTGACGGTTCAACAAATAATTGATAATTAATAATCAATCGTCAATCGAGTTTTTCTGGTTGACAATTTTAGCATCATTTTCTGTTGAATGGCTTGGGTTTTGGCACAGCGTTTTTCTGATGGGACGATTTCCCCCGCGCGATCGCATGATAAGGTAGTTGGACAAGAAATTATGCTGTCGCGATCGCATGACTCAACGACTTCCTGACCAACGCTGGTATATTGCCCCTCCCCAACCGCAAATTGTCACGCAACTTATCGCAGAAACCGGGGTTTTGCCATTAATCGCGCAAGTTATGGCCAATCGTGGCATAGATACCCCCGAAAAAGCCCAAGCCTACATTGACCCCGAAACTGAAACCCTACCCCCACCCCTAGACGAATTTCCCGACTTAGCCAAAAGTGTTGAATTGCTACAACTCGCGATCGCAGAAGGTGAAAAAATAGCTATCTGTGGCGATTATGATGCCGACGGTATGACCAGTACAGCCCTTCTCATCCGCGCTTTGCGGCATTTGGGGGCCGATGTCGATTATGCCATTCCCAGCCGTATGAAGGACGGTTACGGCATCAATGAACGCATTGTCATGGAGTTGGCCGACGCAGGAGTGGGTCTAATTCTCACCGTCGATAACGGCATTTCTGCTTATGACCCCGTCGCATTAGCCATTGACCTCGGCCTCACCGTTATTATTACCGATCACCACGATTTAGCCCTAAAAATTCCCCCCGCAGACGCAATTCTCAACCCCAAACTCATTCGCGAAGACTCTCCTTATCGCAGTGTAGCAGGCGTTGGAGTTGCGTATATTTTAGCTATTACTTTAGCTCAAAAACTCGACTCGAATAAAGGCTTAACTTACCCACTTTTAGAACTATTTACCCTCGGAACCATTGCCGATTTAGCCCCCCTCACAGGTGTAAATCGACGCTGGCTAAAACGGGGTTTACGACGCTTACCCAACTCCGAATTAGTCGGGATTCAAGAGTTAATGAAAGTCGCCGGAGTAGACGACCAACAAAAAGCATTAAGACCCGATGATATTGGCTTCAAACTCGGCCCCAGAATTAACGCCATTGGCCGCATTGGCGACCCCCAAGCCGTCATTGAACTATTAACCACCGATGACCCCGGCTTTGCTTTACAACAAGCCATGGTCTGCGAACAAACGAATAAACAACGGCAAAATCTCTGCGAAGAAATTTGCACCGAAGCCATCTTATTAATTGAAGGAGAAGCGTCAGAAAATGATGCTTGTGCGGAGTTTTACGATTATCAAAAACATCGGGTTTTAGTCATCGTCCAACCCCATTGGCATCACGGCGTAATTGGTATTGTCGCCTCTCGTTTAGTCGAGCGTTACGGTGCGCCGGTTTTTATTGGTACTTACGAAGAAAAAGACCCCGCAATCATTCGCGGTTCTGCTCGCGGCATTCCTGAATTTAACGTACATCAAGCCTTAGTATTTTGTGATGATATTATAGGCAAATATGGCGGTCATAAAGCAGCAGGCGGATTTAATTTAGCGGCTGTAAACTTGAATAAGTTCCAGCAAAGATTAACCGAATTTTCCCATCAGCATCTCGAACCCGAACACATCAAACCCTTAGTTAAAATTGACGCTCAAGCCCAATTTAATCAACTTAATCATCACTTTTTTAAAAGTATTGATAACTTGCATCCTTGGGGAATTGGTAACGCTGAACCTGTCTTTTGGACTCCCAACGTGCAAGTCGTCGAACAGAAAATTGTCGGCAAAAATCACCTCAAAGCTACCGTTGCGCAACAAATTGAGGGAGAATGGCATAAAATGAAGGCGATCGCGTGGCGTTCCGGCGAATCTTTCCCCCTACCTCCCTTCATCGATATCGCCTACAAACTCCGCGAAAACCACTGGAACGACACAGTGAACATCGAACTCGAAATCGTCGGAATGCACCCCAGCAGCGAACCCCCTCCCCCTCCTCCTGCTACCCCTCAAAAAGCCGTCTTTGAGTACAATGGCCGCCCCTATCAATGCCATCTCGTCGAAAACGAGTTGAGAATCAAAAATCCCCAAGGCAAAGTCCTAGCCGTCACTAAAGGTCAGCGTACCGGACTACTCGGAACCAGTCGCGACAACGCCCAAACCGTCGATGTGACTCAATCCCCTTATTACGAGATTATCAAAACCGCGATCGCATCCCTCAA
>JBKHDX010000118.1:0-14310 GCA_046541115.1 Spirulinaceae cyanobacterium
ATAAATAGTCCATTTCAACCCAATTTTGGCATTTATTCCAAAAAATTGAGATTGGACAGGGTTTCCCTGCCCCTACCGATGCAATTACCTCAACTCATTTCCGTACATTGTTCTTAGAGTCTGCCCTCGCAGACTTTGCCCTCATTAGCCCCAGATTTCTAATCTGCGGGCGAGTTAACGGGATAAATAGTCCATTTCAACCCAATTTTGGCATTTATTCCAAAAAATTGAGATTGGGCAGGGAAACCCCGCCCCTACAGATGCAATTACCAATTAACGGATTTGGGGAAACGATACAAATGACCAATGACAAAGGACAAAGAACTAACTTCTTAACGTCACCTCATACCGCGTTGTGAGGGCTTCGCGGACGCGATCGTGAACCGGATCGACTTCTTTATCCGTGAGAGTGCGATCGCCCGCACGATAAGCCAAACTAAAGGCTAAACTGCGCTGTCCTTCCGGTACGCCTTGACCTTGATATTGGTCGAACAGTTCCACGGTATCGAGAAGGGCTTTCCCAGCTTGCTGCATGGTTTTGAGCAGTTCAGCTACAGATAATTCTACCGGAGCAAAGAAGGCTAAATCCCGCTCGACTGCCGGATAAGTAGAATACACTTGGAACGGAGTCACGCCAATCCCCGCGATCGCGTCTACTAAGACATCGAGGGCTAACTCAAAAGCGTACACAGCGTCCGGTAATTCCTTCTCTCGCCGCAGTTGGGGGTGCAGTTGACCGAAATACCCCAAACGCTTGCCCCCAATCCATAAAGACGCAGTACGTCCCGGATGCAAGCGCTTGTCTTCACTATCCGGGCGATATTCAACCACCACACCCAGACGCTCGAAAACGCTTTCGAGTAACCCTTTGGCTTCGTACCAAGTTAAAGGTTCCCCTTTGCCGCCAGTTTGCCAACGTCCATGAGGTGCGCGATCGCCCCCAAAAATTCCCGCGATCGCATCGCTTTCTGTAAATTCTTCCCCATTCAGCCGGAAAATGCGCCCAATCTCAAAACCGTTGAGTGCGCCATTCCCTTGCGACAGGTTGTAAGCGAAAGCGTCAATGAGTCCCGGTAAGAGTTCGGTGCGTAACGCCGAATATTCGCTCAAAAGCGGGTTAGAAATTACAATTTCTGCCGCTTCGGGCTTCACGAGAGAATAATGCAGTAATTCCGTTAAACCAATGCCCCGGAAAGCTTCCCGTAACAACCGTTTCGAGCGTTGTAGGGGCGGCAATTGACCGGGTTCGCTTTTGCGGGGTAAGGTGTCGCAGAAGCGGTCATAGCTGTAAAGACGAGCGACTTCTTCAATTAAATCAATTTCTCGCTCTAAGTCGCGATGGCGGTAAGGGGGGACGCTGACAATCCAGATGGTTTCGTTTCCGGCTTTTAGCTCTAACTGACAACCTAAAGCTGTAAGAATCTGCTCGACTTCGGCGGCTTCGAGGTCGCGAATTTCATCGTTATCCCGTACATGACCCAAAACGTGGTGAATACGAGCAAGGCGCAATTCAATCGATCGCGTCCAGTTGTCTCGCTCGGCTCGCGCATCGGCGGTATCTTGACTAACAGGGGTTCCTCCGGCTAATTCTTGGATCAGGGCGATCGCGTGAGCGCAAGCCACTTCTAACTCCGCTTGATTCACCCCGCGCTCGTAACGAGCGGAAGATTCGGTGCGTAAGCCCTGAGCGCGAGAGGAGCGCCGAATCGCCACTGGGTCAAATAATGCCGCTTCTAAAATAATACTGGTTGTGCCGTCGTAAACTTCAGTTTCGCCCCCTCCCATAACTCCTGCCAGGGCTACAGGCTGATTATTCGCCGTAATTACCAGATTTTGCGGTTGCAGCTTGCGGGTTTGGTCGTCGAGGGTTTTGAAAGTTTCTTCCCCTTGAGCAAAACGAGCGCCTAATTCTAAATTCTGACTCCCCGCAACTTGAGTCAAGCGATCGCGATCGAAGGCGTGTAAAGGCTGTCCCCAAGTCAACAAAATATAGTTGGTAATGTCCACCACATTGTTAATCGGGCGCACTCCAGCGGCTTCGAGGCGGAACTTGAGCCAATCGGGAGAGGGAGCAATCTTGATATTATCGATCTGCGTGCCGATATACGCCGGACAAGCGGTGGTTTCGGTAATTTTGACACTTAACCCCTCCGCTTGCGGAATTGCCTGAGACGGCACTTCTGGGAGGCTCAGAGTGGCATTAGTGAGGGCGGCCACTTCCCTGGCGACTCCCACTAAACTCAAGGCATCGGCGCGGTTAGCGGTAGAAGTCAAGTCCAACACAATGTCATCTAATCCCAGCAAAGGGCGGACATCTTGGCCGAGAGTGAGGGTTTCATCGGTAAAAATATGGATGCCATCAGATTGTTTGGCCAACCCTAGCTCGGCCAAAGAACAAATCATCCCTGCGGATTTCACCCCCCGGAGTTTGGCGGGTTTAATTTTTAAATCCACGGCGGGTAAGTAGGTTTTCGGGGGAGCAATCGGAACTAAAATTCCGGCTTTAACGTTACTCGCGCCACACACAATCGTAGCCGGCCCGTCGTCTTGGCCGTAATTGACCTCACAAACACTGAGTTTATCAGCATTGGGATGGCGATCGCATCTCTCGACTTTGCCGACAACTACTTTGGCAGCGAGGGCGCGGCGATCGTGAATCTCCTCGACTTCAAACCCCGCGATAGTTAATGTTTCAGCGAGTTGTTCGGGGGTTAATTTTATCTCAACCAGTTCCCGCAACCAGTTTAAAGAAATCAGCATAAACTCGTTTTCGTTCAACCTGAAAGATGGCTGTTGAATATCTTACCGTTTGGTCGTTCCCCCTTACCACTTTCGGTAGATCGCGATCGCGACAGTTCAGAGTCTATCGCGATCCCTAAGATTAAAATTTATTTGTTGTCAAGGGAAAAAATACGGAACTTTTCGTTAGTAGGATTAAGAAAATATTGACCTTTGTAAATTTAGGCCGGGCGATCGCACTTATTCATTGAAACTTCACAAATTTTCCGAGAAAAATTCAAATTGAATTGTCATTGAGTACCAGAGTTTGAGAAAAAGTAGGATATCCTAGAAGTTAAGAATAGTAATATTGCGTCGATCTCGATCGGAATCGTTCGCGATCGCGAATCACTCAACTCAAACATTACAAATCTCTTTGATGCTCGCATCAACGCACGACAAGCTACATCGGTGAAGCTGAATGAGCTACTGCTTAAACCCCTCCTGTCCTCATCCTAGAAACCCTGACAACGTAAAAAACTGTCGGGCTTGTGGCGCGAGTATGCTAATGCGCGATCGCTACCTTGGAGTTAAGTCATTGGGACAAGGGGGGTTCGGCGCGACCTTCCTTTCCATTGACACAGGGCTACCCGGAAACCCTTGTTGCGTAATCAAACAACTCCGCCCCACCAGTACCGACCCCAACGTCTTTCAAATGGCCAAAGAGCTATTTGAACGGGAAGCCCAAACCCTCGGTCGCATCGGCAATCATCCCCAAGTTCCCCGATTACTCGATTACTTTGAATACAACAAAGACTTCTATCTCGTCCAAGAATTCGTTAGCGGTAACAACCTCCAACAAGAAATCAAACGCAACGGCCCCATAAGCGAAGCAGGAGCAAAACAATTCCTCAGTGAAATCTTGCCGATGATTCAATACATCCACTCTCAGCAGGTCATTCACCGCGACATCAAGCCCGCTAACCTCATTCGCCGCGACCAAGACAAAAAACTGGTGTTAATTGACTTTGGAGCCGTCAAAAACCAAGTCAACCCCCAAACCTCCACCAGTGCCGCCGACCAAACCGCCTTGACTTCCTTTGCCATCGGGACTCCCGGTTTTGCTCCTCCCGAACAAATGGCCCTGCGACCGGTTTATGCCAGCGATATTTACGCCGTCGGAGTAACTTGTATCTATCTCCTCACGGCCAAATCTCCCAAAGACTTAGACTACAACCCCCAAACCGGAGAAATGGTTTGGCAAAAATACGTCAACATCAGCGACAACTTTGCCAAAGTCTTGAAACGAATGCTCGAAGTTTCAGTCCGCCATCGCTATCAATCCGCCGATGACGTATTGCGGGCATTAGACATGGAACCCTACATGGACAGTCTCGCCCAAGGCTTGATTAGTTCGCCGACCAGTAAAGATGACGGCTTACCATCTTCAGGTAATCCTAGTGGCAATCCCGATCAAATGCCAGCTTCTGGGGGGGCGACTTCTGCAACTCAACGCCTCGCCATGGCCATTCGCGCTAAACGGGCCCGTCGCGACCAAAGCGACGGTCGCACTCACGCAGGAACAGCTTCCTCTCAGATTAATCGCAATCCCTTGAGTTCTCGGCGCGGGGGAACCTCTAATACCCAAAGTTCCCGCCGTCGCACTGGCAAATTAGACGCGAAAACCGTCGTCAATTCTTACGTTAAAGGGCGGCGCGATTTTGCCCAACAGAATTTAAGCTTATTACATCTTCAGGATGTTAATTTATCGGGTTGTGTGTTTCATCAATCCAAGTTGATGAAAGTCAATTTACAAGGAGCCAACCTTTCTAACACCAATTTTGGCCGAGCGAATTTGAGCAACGCCTCCTTGCGCGATGCCAATCTCGGACGAGCTTATTTGAGTTATGCCAATCTTGAAGGCGCAGATTTGCGCGGCGCAGATTTGAGTTTTGCGTCGTTAACTTATGCCAGTTTGAAAGGGACCAATCTCTGTGGCGCAAATTTAACCAATGCTAAGATTAGCGAAGATCAATTAGCGCAAGCCAAAACCAACTGGACAACCATTTTACCCAGTGGTCGGCGCGGTTTTTGGTAGAAACCATTCACGATTCGCCGTTAACCATTAATCATTCAAAATTATCAAGGTTGCTGTTGCACCTTCATGGCATAATCGCGAAAACGCTCCATATCTTCCTGAATCGTCGATTCTACCACGCGACCCAAAAATAAATTATCCATAATTTTGCCCAAAATCCCCGGAATGGCATAAGCCACTGTCAGCTTAACAACGCTACTTTCTTTGCGGTCATAAAAGCGCACCGCCCCGCGATTGGGCAAGCCGTCCACCGATTCCCATTGAATAATTTGATAGGGAACCAACTTTAAAATTCGGGATAGCCAACTAAACTCGAACGCCCCCGAAGCCAATTTCCACCGGGACAAATCCGGGTCATCTTCGAGGACTTGTACCGAATCAATCCACTTCATCCAGCGCGGCATTTGAGCTAAATCCGACCATAACCCCCAAACTAATTCAATGGGGGCATCTACTTCGACTTGTACGCTATGTTCGAGCCAGTCGGTCATTTCAGTTATCAGTTATCAGTTATCAGTTATCAATGTAGGGTGGGCATTGCCCACCAGCCAAGGCTTTAAGTTGTGTAGGGTGGGCATTGCCCACCAGCAAAGGTTTTAAGCTGAAACGCTGTCTTAAATATTGGACAAGGTTTTTGTCCCGACAAGCCCCTTAAACCACCGTTGAAGCCCGACGAGCTTCAGATTCCGCTTTCACCGTTTCGAGCAAGGTTTTAGCCGCCTTGCGCCCGGAAATGGTCGCTCCTTCCATACTGTCAATATAATCTTGTTGGGTGTAACTGCCCGCGAGGAAAAAGTTAGGAATGGGGGTGGCTTGGTTAGGACGATAAAGATCCATTCCTGGGGCTTCGCGATACAATGACTGTGCTAATTTTACGACGCTGTACCAAGTCATATTTAACTCTCGCGACGAGGGAAAGAGTTTATGAACTTGGGCGAGGACGTGATGGGCAATTTCTTCGTTGTTTTTCTTGATGAACGGGTCGCCTGGGGTCAAAACAAGCTGTAAGAGGGAACCTTCTCCTTCTTTGTAATAATCCTCCGGACTGGCTAAGGCCAGGTCAGCAAAGCAAGAGAAATCGGCATCGGCGGTATAAAGTAAGTTATCTAAACCGGCGGCTTCTTGGAGTTGCTGGCGTTTGGCGGGGTCGTTCATTTCTGTAACCCAACCATCAAAGCGCAGTTGAACTGTGGCCACAGGAACAGCATCGAGTTTATAAATATTGTCAAATTGCTGCCATTTACGCCAATCTTGGGGCAGAAGTCGCTGAATCCCCGGCACATCACAAGCACAGACATAAGCGTCGGCGGTGATGGTTTCGACTTGTTCGCCACTGGCGACGGTAATGCCAGTTACGCGGGTTTGTCCGTCGATTTCTGCATAGTGAATTTCGCGGACGCGGCGACGGGTGTAGATTTTTGTGCCTCTATCTGTAAGGTATTTGAGGATGGGTTGGTGGAGGTAGGTGTCGGGGGAACCGGCTAACATTCGCAATACCGAGGCTTCGGTTTTGGCGGCGAAAAATTGGAAAATGGTGAGCATACACCGGGCTGAGATGTTTTCGGTGTCGATGAAGCCCAGGGCATAGGCGATGGGATTCCACATTCGCTTTAAACTGCTATTGTTGCCGCCGTGACTGCGAAACCAATCGGCAAAGCTAATGGAGTCGAGGTCGCGAATTTGTTTCATGGCTCCCTCGAAGTCTACTAAACCGCGCACGATGGGGCTAGTGCCGAGGGCGAGGGAGTTGGCGATTTTATCAAGGGCGTTGAGTTGGGAGGTGGTAAAAAAGGCTTTGAGACCGTTGAAGGGTGCGCCGGTGATGAAGCGAAAATCAAGTTCTCCGATGCGCCCGCCTTCGTTGATGAAGGTGTGAACGTGGTCTTTGAGGCGGAGGTTATCGATCGCGCCCACTTTTTCCATGAGTTCAAATAAATTGTAGTAGCAGCCAAAAAAGACGTGCAAGCCCATTTCTAGGTGATTGCCGTCTTTGTCTGTCCAACTGCTGACTTTGCCGCCGATAAAGGGACGGGATTCAAAGATTTCGACTTCACAACCTGCATCGGCTAAGTCGATAGCGGTGGTCATACCTGCGAGTCCTGCACCTACGATCGCAACGCGCATTTGTAGCTTTTTCCTTAGAAGTTTCTTTACAGATTGTAATATATGCTGTTCGTCTATGGGGAAACTTGTACAGTTATCAGTCATCAGTCATCAGTTATCAGTTATCAGTTTTTGAGGCAGTGGGCAGTGGGGAGAAGTAATAACAAACAACAAACAACCAATAACAAAGGACAAAAGACGAATGACCCATGACCAACAACAAATGACCAACAATAAAATTATTACTGAAATTAAAGAGGAACAGTTAGATGATTTGCTGGCGTTGTATCATCAAGCGTGGTGGAGTCGGCAGCGACAAAAAGACGATGTGCGGCGAATGTTAGAGCATTCGGACGTGGTTTTGGGTCTTGTTGAGCCAGAAAAACAGAAATTAGTGGGCTTTACTCGGATTTTGACGGATTTTGTCTATCGAGCGACAATTTGGGATGTGATGGTAGATTCTCAGTTTCAGGGACAAGGATTGGGACGAATTTTACTCAATGCGGTGGTGTCTCATCCCCAATTGAGGGAAGTGGAGTCGATGTACTTGGCTTGTACGGCCCAGATGATGCCGTTTTATGAAAAGTTTGGCTTTACTCAAGAGATTAAGAACGATATGCGTTTGATGCAACGAATTCGGTTAACTTAAAGGGCATGAGAACGCGATCGCGCTTTTATGATGGATGTAGAGTTACCTGTTTTATATAGTTCTCGGCTAATTTTGCAATTGGCCAAACCTCAAGATATTCCGGCAATTTTGCGCTATTATCAAGAGAATCGAGCGCATTTAGAACCTTTTGAACCGCAACGCGATCGCGGGTTTTATAGCGAAATTTATTGGGATTGGGTGGTGCGCGATCGCATGGCAGATTTTTGGGCAGATCGTTCGTTGAAGTTGTTTTTATTTAAACAAAAATCGCCTCAAACTATTATTGGTTCTGTGAATTTTTCTGATTTTGTGCGGGGGATTGCTCAAAGCTGTATTTTGGGTTATAGCTTGGCTTATGCCGAACAAGGACAAGGCTATATGTCTGAGGCTTTAGCCGTCGCGATCGCTTACATTTTTGAGGAGTTGAATTTCCATCGCGTTATGGCAGCTTATATGCCTCACAATCGCCGGAGTGGTAATGTTTTAAGGCGATTGGGGTTTAAAGTAGAAGGTTATGCTTACGACTATTTAATGATTCAAAATGTTTGGCAAGACCATATTCTCACCAGTTTAATTAATGAGAATTGGCACGCTAAACAGTTATGAATGATAAATTAACCCTATAATTTCAAACATAAAACCCCGGCAACTTATAAGAAACCGGGGTTTTATCGTCAACCGAAAAAGCCTTAAGAATTACACTCTAAAGATTCGCGAGTATCCATTCCTGTCACGGAATTAGTTCCGGTTGCGACAGCACACAAATTTTTGCGTTGTACGCCATCTAAAACCGCGAAACTAAAATCTGCCCCGGTAATATCAACATTTTTAAAAGTAGACCGTAACAACATGGTTTCGGTAAAAATTGTATTACGGAGATTGGTATTAATAAACTGAGCAAGATAGGCAATACCATCGCTAAAATCAGCATTTTCCCAGTTCGCATTCGTGAGATCGACGTTGTTAAATACAGCCCCTTGCATCTTGGCATTGCTAAAGTCAGCTTCTTGTAGCTTCACTCCGGCAAATTCAGCGGCTTGTAAATCTTGATTAGAAAAATCTTTGCTGTTGACGACAACATCATCATAAGCGCGAATTGCCGCAGAACTTGCCGCTTGTGCGATGGAAGGTAAAGCGACGGTAAAAGAAATTAGCACAAAAATTGAAATTGCGAAACGCTGCCAAAATTTCATCGGAGTTTTAAAAAAGTAACAGGAGGACACCGTTACAAATTTTAATCAAAAATCAGCAGAAACTAAACCGCTAGGATAATTTTTGCGATGAATCAGAATTTTTAGAGTGGGTTTCATTGCTATTGTCGGGGCGATCGCCCTCTGGAGTTAGCGTTTCTGGCGCGTCTGGGGTGGGGTAAGAGGCTTCAGGTGGGGGGAGCGGTTTATCGGTGGTTTCGGGGTGAGAAGAAGCGAGTATTGGCATTTCAGGAGGGTTTGAGAAGGAAACGGATTGATGGGGTTTTTGCCAGCGATCGAGAATATCTTTGAGCAGCACTTCTTTGACCCAGATTTGGCCGATAACGGTGAGGGGAAGGGCCAGAAATAAACCGAGGATGCCGAAAATACTGGCAAAAAAGACTTGGGCTAGGAGAGTCACGGCAGGCAGGAGAGAAACCTGTTTAGCCATGACATAGGGGGTGAGGACGTTGCTTTCGACTTGTTGAATAACAACGTATAAAATCAAGACGGCAACGGGCTTCCAAGGGGCATCGAGAAAGGCGATCGCGATCGGAGGAATGACACTCAACACCGGGCCAATATTCGGAATGAGGGTAAATAATGCCGCGAGAGTCGCTTGGGCAAAAGCCAGAGGAATGCCTAAGATCAGCAAGCCGATAAAACTCAACGTGCCAATGGCTGCCATATTCACCGCCACGCCGACTAACCAGCCTTGTAAGTCGAGATCGCACAACACCAAAATTTCATCGACACGCCGCCGATAAAAAGAGGGAAACAAGCGAATAAAGCCCTGTCGGTAGGGTTGGGGGTTAGCCAAAATCATCAGGGTTAACACCAACACCAACAAGGTATTGAACAATACGGTAAAAGTATTAGAGAAAAAGTCCCATCCTCGATCTAAGGCGCGATCGATTAACGGCGGGAGTTGGGCGATTAACTCGTCGATATCCGGTAAAGCAGCGACAACTTCAGGATCGAGATTACTTTCAACTCCCAATAACCAAGTATTTAAGCTTTGCAGACTCTGGGTAATGCGGAGGGCTAACTGTTCAAACTGTTCGGTAAAAGACGGTACGATCAACCAAAACAAGCCGACCAAGCCAGCAATAAAGACTGCAAACGAAATTAAAACCGCAACTCCTCGTTGAATACGCCACCGTTGCAACTGATGAACGAATAAACTTAAGGCATCGGCGAGAAAAACGGCGGTGAGTAGTAACAACACCAACTGCCGGACTTCCCAAAGGATATATAAAGCGGCTAGACAGGCGGTGAAGCCAATTAATTTCCCTAGGGTCACTCGTTTACTCTCTCCCCGATTGTTATTGTTATTCAGCATTGTATAGCGCTTCGCGTTCATCTCTGCGCGACCCTCAGCAGAAGTTCTCAACCCCCTGGGAAACTGGTCACTCTAAGGCGAATTGCTGTAGGTTGTGGAATTGAAATTAATTCTGATTCGGGTTTGACTTTTTCTGTTTATTGGTAATTTTCGGTTATGACTGTAATTCACCCCTCCTCTCCCACTGCCGAAATCTTGTTGGTGGGCGATCCTGCCGATCGCCTACGTTTGCTGTCGGTAATTTTGTCAGAAAACGGCTATAAGGTTCATAAGGCAACCAATGGTCAAGATGCGATCGCGATGACGACAATCCAAACTCCCGATCTGATTTTGTTGGATTTGGCGTTACCGGATATTAATGGCTACGAAGTGTGTCGTCGTCTCAAGGAAATGCCGGAAGTGTTGGCAATTCCGATTATTTTTATCAGCGATTCGCCGGATGCACTCGATCGCGATCTCGCTTTTGCGGTGGGTGGGGCAGATTCGATTGCACCACCGTTTCATTTTCCGGAAGTATTGGCTCGAATTCGCGATCGCTTGGCGTTGAAATGGCAACAACAACAACTGCATCACCAAAATTTGCGTTTACAAACAGAAATCCAAGAACGTCAAAACGTTGAAGATACATTATATGTTTATCTTCACGCTCTTGCGAGTGAGTTGCGTCCGCCGATGGCTGCAATGGCGGCTTTACTCGCTGGTTGGTTGCGAGAGGGCTTACCTGAAAATCCCCAAGACGCGATCGCGCAATTACGACAAAGATGCGATCGCCAACTGCATCGTCTTGATGCTCTTTTGGAAGTCAACGATTTGGAAATGTGGGGAACCGCATTAGATTTGCAACCTGTTGATTTATATGAGTTGGTTCAAACCTTAGTGATTGAATGGCAGCCTCTCCTGAATGAAATTCCGGCCCAACTCCAGAATCAAGTCGATCCCAATTTTCCCAAGCTGAATGCTGACCCACAACAATTAGAACGGGTATTTAATGATTTAATTGATAACACCATTCAACACAATCAACCTCCTCTTGTTATTCAAATTGAAGCGGTGAAAAACAATGTTGGTTTTGTCACTTGTCAGGTGAGTGACAATGGACAAGGCATCAATTCATTTTTTCGCGATCGCTTGTTTAATGCTTCTCGTCCAACCTTAGTGGGTAATGTCAAAGGGTCAGGTTTGGGCTTATATTTATGTCAGCAAATTATCCAAGCCCACGGTGGGGAAATTTTCTATCTCACCAATCCCCAAGGCGGTACAACGATTAGTTTTACTTTGGCTATAGCGGCAATGAATTAAAGATGGATTAATAGACTAAGCCAAAAATAATAAAGTTGAATAACCCGCAACTCCTAAAATAAACGCCCAAAAACAACTATCACGGCGATCGGGGATTTCTTCTTTGAGAGTATTAAAAATAATTCCCCCCGCGATAAAAGCCCAAAAAGAGCCGATCGCGGCTTCGGGAAATTCCATCGCTTGGCCGACGATCCAACCCATAAATAAAGCCGCTGCTAACAGCCAACGTCCCACGCCATCGTAACTGTGTTTATGGTGTTCTCTGAGGCTATCGTCATTCACCAGAAAATGTAGCGCGATCGCGATAAAGAGAAAAAAGGTATTGATTAAACCCTGTTCTTCTACATTACTAAATAGTTCCCCAATTAAAAAATTATAAAGCGCAAACGCACCAATATGTAACCAAAAAATATTTAAACTGGTCACATCTTCTTGTTTCGATTCGCGATTTTGGCGGCGCGATCGCAACGCTAAAAGCTCTAAGCCATAAAATAAAGCTAAACCCACTAATGCCAAAATATAGACATGATGTTCTAAAAAAACAATAATTGTTAATAACGTTTTTTCAATTTTTTGCTGGGCTTGGGTTAACTCTGGCAGAATTTCGAGAAAAACATAAGCAATAGAAACTCCACTCCCTAAAGATAACCAACGCTTTTTCGGAATGATTTGGTGAAGCCAATACAACTTACCAACATAAATATGTAAAATTGCTAAAATAATAGGAAACAGAATATAAATGATTTTAGTGAAAATTATATCTGTTGCGAAAACAGCTAATAAACTAAACGTAAAAATATGAGCCATCATTAGCAAAATCATCTCAAAATCAACTTCAGAACAGACAAACTAATTGTAAAAATAATCAGACAATTCGATCGAGGTACAGTGTAGTTAGAAATGCCCTCATTATCATTGCGAAAGGATTTTATGAGTTTTTCCAGTCAATGGGGGATGAATTTCCGAAAAACAGAAACTAAAGTGGACTCATCCCAAATCCGCCGGAGATGGGGTTTTGCGGGACTGCCACATCGGTAGTATGATATCCCAAACCCCGCTTGTCCAGAGGGGATTCCGTTTCTTTACCTTCGGAGGCTGAGTCTTCATGGCTAGAATCGCTGTGAGTTTGGTCTAAATGGCCTTGGGTTGATATGATTGAGGATAGTGCGTGCTAAATCAGCATCGCGACTGACTTGGCACTGAATTTAAATTAAATTCAATTAAATTCAACACATCACATCCGTGAAACACCCATTTTCAGCGATAAAAGGAGATAGAAATTAATGAGTGCTGACGACGTTCTTTTTAATGCCGCAATTTTATCCTCGACCTTGATTTTAGTTGGTTTAGGTTTAGGCTTTTTGATGCTGAAAATTCAAGGCGGCGGGGCTGAATAAACCTTTGACTCAGGGCTGTTAACAAAAAAGTTGTTAGCAGCCTTTTTTATGATTTTAAAACCAAGCTTAAAGTCTGTTTTTTGTCAAGTTGTAAATTAGATAATGTCTGAAAATCAAGAGCCAAAAATAGAATTTTTCAAGGATATTTCCGAAGACTTAAGCCATGTTAGTCTACGGCGTAATAAAAGTACGGGAGAGCGTACCGTCTTATTTATTTTTGAAAAGTTGAACTCTCTCAGTATTCTCAATAGCTACACTAAAGGCGGGGCAAAAGATATTACCTTAATCGATTCTGAGGGCGAAATTAGCGTTTATCCCTCGTCCTTCCGCTTGATTTTCGGCGGCGATGAAGGAGACGAATTACGAAAAGTTGAATGTGAATTCACCATCGATCGCGATGAACATTGGGAGCGCTTTATGCGCTTTATGCACCGTTACGCCGATGCGAATGAAATGGGCTATCAAGATAAATAAAACAATTTCAAAAAATCATATTTTTGTGGTAATTCTGGAGTTTTTAATATGGTTATGAAAATCGCGATCGCGGGTGGAACCGGATTTGTTGGTTCGCTGTTGGTGAAAAAATTACATCATCGGGGCGATCGCATTATTGTCTTTTCTCGCAACGGGGATCGCGCCCGTAAAGTCTTTCCGCTCAAAGCTTTTCCGAATGTCGAAATCGTTACTTACAATCCCACCCAACCGGGAGAATGGCAACAAGTAATTTCCGGTTGTGATGGCGTGGTAAACCTTGCCGGAGAACCTATCGCAGAGGAACGTTGGACAGAGGAAGTGAAAGACAAAATCCTCAAAAGTCGCCAACTCGTCACTCGTAACATTGTAGACGCGATCGCCCAAGCCGAAACCAAACCCGCCGTTTTAGTCAACGCCTCCGCCATTGGTTACTATGGCACTAGCGAAACCGCCATTTTTGAAGAAAGTAGCCCCCCCGGAAACGACTTTCTCGCTGAAGTGTGTAAAACCTGGGAAACCGAAGCCCAAAAGGTCAAAGAAACCGGAACTCGCTTGGTAATTCTGCGAATTGGTATTGTTTTAGGCAATGGCGGCGCGATCGCGAAAATGATGACTCCCTTCCGTTTATTTGCTGGAGGGCCCATTGGTAGCGGCGAACAGTGGTTTTCTTGGATTCACCGCGAAGACCTCACCAACTTAATTTTATTCTCCCTCGATCGCCCAGATTTAGACGGCATATTCAACGCCACAGCCCCCAATCCCGTCCCGATGAAAGAGTTGTGTAACAGCCTTGGTGAAGTCTTACAGCGTCCGTCTTGGCTTCCGGTTCCAGCTTTTGCTTTAGAGTTACGCTTGGGAGATGGGGCAAAAGTGGTGTTAGAAGGGCAACAAGTTCTCCCCAAAGCGACACAAGAAGCGGGTTTTGCTTATGAATATCCGACGGTTAAACCGGCATTACAAGCGGTAGTGGCAGAAAGTTAGTTTGGGTTGTTGATTATTGGTTATTTGTTAACCGACAGCCCGCAGATTAAAATCTGGGG
>JBKHDX010000119.1:0-14266 GCA_046541115.1 Spirulinaceae cyanobacterium
AACCAATAACCAACAACCAATAACCAACAACCAACAACCAACAACCAACAACCAATAACCAATAACCAATAACCAACAACCAACAACCAACAACCAAAAACTAGCCCATAACCAGCCCGCCATCCACATTGAAGGTTTGACCCGTAATGTAAGCCGCAGCCGGGTCAGAGGCTAAAAAACGCACCATTCCGGCAATGTCTTCCGGTTCGCCGTAGCGACCGAGGGGAATTTCTTTGAGGATTTGTTGTTTGTAGTCTTCTTTCAAATCTTGGGTCATGTCGGTGTTGATAAAACCGGGGGCTACCACGTTAACGGTAATGCCGCGACTGGAAAGTTCTTTGGCCATGGCTTTACTAAAGCCAATTACCCCAGCTTTAGCGGCACTATAATTGGCTTGACCTGCAATCCCCATTAATCCGGAAACCGAAGCGATATTGATAATTCTGCCGCTTTTTTGCCGCAACATCACCTGACTGGCGGCTTTGGTACAGAGGAAAACGCCTGTAAGGTTGAGGTCGATCACCGATTGCCAATCGTCGAGTTTCATGCGTAACACCAAGGTATCGCGGGTGATGCCTGCATTATTGACTAATATATCAACGCGACCGAGTTCTTTTTTGGTGTGGGTAATCAGATGATTGGCTTCGTCCAATTGGGAGACATCGGCTTGCAGGGCGATCGCCTTACCTCCCCCTTCGGTAATTTGGGCAACCACGGCTTCGGCCGCTGGGGACGATCGCGCATAATTAACCACCACCGTTGCCCCAACGCTGGCTAATTCTAAGGCGATCGCCCGGCCAATGCCCCTCGATGCGCCAGTGACAACGGCAACGCGATCGCGCAGTGTTTGTAAATGTTCGGGTAATAATTCCATTAATTTCTGACCTCTCAAAAGCCAGAGTTATTAAACCATATTGAGGGGAATCAAGTCCCCCTAAACCCATCTTTAGGGCAGTTTCAACTCAGGGGTGGGTTTTTCTACAATTGAGATAGCCAACTGCAATTTATTATTCTCCCTAAATCCCCGTGAGGAAATCAACTTATGGTTACCAAAAAACAATTCAGTAATTTTGAAGAACTTTTAGCTTATAGCGATCGCCCGATTTTAGTAGACTTTTATGCGACCTGGTGCGGGCCCTGTAAAATGATGGCCCCGATTTTAGAACAGGTTAACTCGCAAATGAGCGATCGCCTGCAAATTGTCAAAGTTGATACAGACAAATATCCTAACCTAGCATCTCGTTACCAAATTCAAGCTTTACCCACCTTAGTTTTGTTTAAAGCCGGCCAACCTGTCGATCGCATCGAAGGTGTTGTACAAGTACAACAGTTACTTCAGTATCTGCAAAGTTCTTTAACTTAAATCCTGGAGGGCTTGGGGGGGGATGTCCATCCCCAAGCTTTAAAGGTTATTCCTCAGGCGACGAATTTTCCGCTTGCGGTTCCTCCGGTGGTGATGCTGAGGCATCAGTCGGTTTTTTCTCCAGCGATCGCTCCAGACGTTTTTTGCGGTCGGCATTGAGCGCATCTTCGATCGCCGCTTGCACTTGGAGCATTTTTTCCAAGTTGCTGCGATACAAATCCAAGTCCTTTTGCACCTTGTCAAAAGATAACTTCAGCGACTCGCACAGTTCTTGTAAAACCGGCTGCCGCTTTTTCTCGTCTTTAATCATTTCTGGATCGACCTTTTCAACTAGGGTATAAAGGCCAATCGCAAACAAACGACTATATTTAAAATTCTCGCTCAGGGCAACTTCTTTCAACGCTTCGTAAAGCCGGGTTGCGTCGGGATTCGACATCAACTCGCTATTCCAAGCAGTGAGTTGTTGTACCGATAAATTTTGGGCGATGGCATTCAAAGTACTGGCATCATGGCGATACTGAGCCGGATCGCCATCAACCGAAGCACACAATGCCTGAAAAATCGGCTCGATATCGCGCTCGGGGCGATACCCTTGCATAAACCGATCGAAGGTGGTGACCACGCCCAAAGCATAAATCGGGTTGTAGCGAAAATGAACATTGACGGTGAGCAAATGAGTCTCAACCATCAATTCTTCTACCACCCGCCGATAGACCGAGTTGATCGGGCGGGTGTGATGGGAATAAAACTTCCGTTTTGTGTCGGAAACAGTACGAACTCGATCCACAAGACCAAACTATAAGGGATACAGCGATCCCATTGTCTCGCGATCGCGCCCCGTTTGCCAAGGGCGAGTCTGCTAATCGGTACTGACTCTGGGATTCAAGCCGAGGTCAGACCCGCCCTTTCCCTCAAAGCCCCATTGCTTTCGGCCATAATCAAGCATTTGTTTTCGCTTTTGAATTTAGCTTATGGCTTGATCTCCTGATTTAATTCGCTTGGGACAATACCGGGCTGGGGAATTTGAAAGCGATCGCGATGCCCAACATCCTTGTTGCTTTACCGAAGGGGGCCAACAATATCAAGTTTCTCTCGGTTTTGCCGTCACCGCTACAGAACTGCTTATTTACGATCGCGGCATTGACCCCAAAACCGGAAAAGCGATTTGGGGGGCATTACTCGGCCCCTTTATCTTTAAAAAATGCCGAGATTTTGCCACAGAATTGTGACTTGAGCGGCCAGTTTTTTAAGTGGTCATGCTGCGGGGTGCGCCTTCGAGGGCTTCTTCTTCTGTTTCAAAAATTTCAAACACCGAATCCATCATGGTCACTTCAAATACCAATTTAGCTTCGGGGTGGACGTTACAAATGCGAAAAGTACCTTTAACTTTATCCGCATCCCGCATCCCCGCAACAAGGGAAGTCAAGCCAGAACTATCAATAAAGTTAACTTGACTGAGATTAACCACCACATGGGGACTGAGCTTAGAAATACACTCTTGTAGTTTCAAGCGAAACTGCCAAGCGGTAGTAATGTCTAAACGTCCACTTGGGGCTAAGACGATTATAGTTTTACCGTCTTGGGTGGTGTGGGTTTTTTGGTCGATATGAATCACTCGTTAATTCGCCTCTTTAACTCAAGCAGCAATAATTCGATTCAAGGGATCGTAGGTAGTGGCGGCGGGGCGCGATCGCGCCTTCACTTCGAGGAATGACGGCCTCGATCCCACCGCTAATCTACCTATCGAGGCTATTTTAACTCAGAACCCTCATTTAGGAAGTTGGCCAGTTGACCCAATCTTGTGGTTTGAGAAAGGTTCCGTACAATTGTGCTTCTGGGGTATTAGCTGGGGGTTCATAGCCATATTCCCAGCGTACCAAAGGCGGCAAGGACATTAAAATCGATTCGGTGCGTCCATTGGTTTGTAAGCCGAAAATCGTACCGCGATCGTACACCAAATTAAATTCGACATAGCGGCCGCGGCGATACAATTGGAAATTGCGCTCGCGATCGCCATATTCATTGTGATTGCGTTTTTCCACAATGGGCCCGTAAGCCGGTAAAAAGCCGCGACCGCAATCGTTGATAAAGCTAAACAAATCCTCCCAACTGCGGGGGGCAATTTTCGGAAGTTTTTGGCTATACACCGCCGCCGGACTCTCGGAATTCGGCCCTTTGTACAAGGGCCCTTGGCCGTCTTGATAATCAAAAAACAAGCCCCCAATACCGCGAGTTTCTTGGCGATGCTTGAGATAAAAATATTCATCGCACCACTGCTTAAAAACCGGGTAATATTCCCGATGGTGGCGATCGCAAATCTCTTTATAAGTTTGGTGAAAATGTTTAGCATCTTCGGCAAACGGATAATAAGGGGTCAAATCCGCCCCACCGCCAAACCACCACACCGGCCCCGCTTCAAAATAGCGATAATTGAGGTGAACCGTCGGCACATAAGGGTTGCGCGGATGCAACACCATCGAAGTTCCCGTGGCATAAAAACCATGGCCGGCAGCTTCCGGGCGTTGCTTCAAAATTGAAGGGGGCAACTGCTGTCCCCAAACTTCAGAAAAATTTACACCACCCTGCTCAAATACCCCACCATCTCGGATCACGCGAGAGCGACCGCCGCCACCCTCTGGGCGTTTCCAACTGTCTTCGATGAAAGTGCTTTGGCCATCGAGCTTTTCTAACCCGGCACAGATTTCATCTTGAATCTGGCGCATAAACTGGCTCACGCGAGACCGGGAATCGGCCGCCGGAGTAGACGGTAGCGTTGAGGTTACATCTTCTGGAGAAACTGTCATTCGAGTTTAAAGTATTGCAGCTTACTTTCTAAACTAGGATCGTACCCAGATTATCTTGAATTGAACCGTCACAACCCTAAAAACCTATTAAGTTTTGTACAATTTTGCAACGATATTTCTAAAGATGGTCTTCATCCCTAAAACCAGCACCCCCCAAGTTTTTAGCCCCAAGAAACTCCCCTAGGCATTGTTCAGAAAAGGTTTTCTAATGATTCTTCATTTTTCGTTTCAATGGATTTCGACCCACCGCAAAAGCCATCGTCAATTTTCCCTTTACAAAACCTATCGTGCCGTGAGTGGCGCGACCGTTGATGTACTGTGGCAAAAATTGGTGAATTTAGCCGATGTTTCTTGGCATCCCCTGATTTCGAGCAGTAATGCTCCCCAAGGCTTAATTGCCAAGCCCGGCATTATCTATCAAGTGATGACTCGTTTTTTACCCATTCCCGTGCGAATTTTTGTCGAGCGAGTCAAGCCCAACGAACTCCTCAGCGTGCGGGTTTTGATGATTCCAGGAGTCCACAATCGCATTACCTATCAAGTCGAATCTACCCTGTGTGGCACTTATATTTCCTATTCGGTGACTTTAGAAGGTTGGCTGTCGCCGTTTATTTGGTTTTGGATTCGGCCTTATGTAGCCCGCGTGGCCTCGGATTTAGCCAGCGCCGCCGAAAGAATCGGCTCCTCCGATTGGGGTTTACTTCCTGAAGATAGCTAAAAAACTTAAAGCAAAGAATCACAACAAACCGTTAACATTTATGAAATAACTCGGTTTAATTATTGCTGTTTAAAAAATGTTAGAAACTCAAGCTGTTTTAGATGTACTGCGTCCAGTCCAAGACCCCGAACTGCAAAAAAGTTTAGTGGAGTTAAATATGATTCGGAATGTCGAGATTCAAGGCAGCACCGTGAGTTTTACCTTGGTTTTGACGACTCCAGCTTGTCCGTTACGGGAATTTATCGTCGAAGACTGCGAAAAAGCGGTAAAACAGTTACCCGGAGTCGAAGCCGTGGCGGTAGAAGTCACGGCTGAAACGCCCCAACAAAAATCTTTACCCGATCGTCAAGGCATTACAGGCATTAAAAATATTTTGGCCATTTCCAGTGGGAAAGGGGGAGTCGGCAAAAGCACTGTGGCGGTTAATGTGGCGGTGGCGTTGGCGCAAGCGGGGGCAAAAGTGGGCTTGTTGGATGCGGATATCTACGGGCCCAATGTGCCGACCATGTTGGGTTTGAGCGAGGCCAAGGTCATGGTTCAAAAGAACGACCAAGGGGAAGAAGTCCTCGAACCCGCGTTTAATTACGGAGTCAAAATGGTGTCGATGGGCTTTTTAATCGACCCGGATCAACCGGTGATTTGGCGGGGGCCGATGCTCAATGGTATTATCCGCCAGTTTTTATATCAAGTGGATTGGGGGGAGTTAGATTATCTCATTGTGGATATGCCCCCCGGTACTGGAGATGCTCAGTTGACCATGGCCCAAGCGGTTCCCATGTCTGGGGCAGCGATTGTGACGACCCCGCAAAATGTGTCTTTACAAGATGCCCGTCGCGGCTTGAAGATGTTCGAGCAGTTGGGGGTGAATGTGTTGGGGATTGTGGAAAATATGAGTTATTTTATTCCTCCCGACCTACCGGAGAAAAGTTACGATATTTTTGGTTCTGGGGGCGGTGAAAAAACGGCGAAGGAGTTAAACGTGCCGTTGTTAGGCTGTATTCCTTTAGAGTTGCCGGTTCGGGAAGGGGGCGATCGCGGTATACCCGTTGTTATTGCCGAACCTAACTCTCCTAGCGCGATCGCGTTAACCCAAGTGGCCCAGCAACTCGCGGCTAAAATGTCTATGGCGGCTTTAGTTTAAGGCAGCTTTTTCAGTTATCAGTCAACAGTCATCAGTTATCAGTTTTTGGGGCAGTGGGCAGTGGGGGAGGAAATAACCAACAACCAACAACCAACAACCAATAACCAATAACCAACAACCAACAACCAAAATCTATGTTTCAACGTTCGTTTGATAAGTTTTCCTACGGTCAGTCCGCGATCGCGGCTTGGCAACAACTGGATTTTTTACTGCTGTTGACCGTCCTTGGCTTAACGGGTTTGGGGGGCATTACGATCCGCAGCACCGAACTCAATCAAGGTTCGAGTGCCACGGAATGGTGGCAACATTGGATTGTCGGTGGCGTGGGTTTAGTCATTGTGATGTGGTTGTCGCGATCGCACTATGGCTTATTACAACAATGGCATTGGGTCACTTATGCCCTCACCAATATTTTTCTGATTGCGGTGATTTTAATCGGGGTGAGTGCCAATGGCGCACAAAGCTGGATTAATATCGGATCATTTAACGTCCAACCGTCAGAATTTGCCAAGGTAGGCTTAATTATCACCCTAGCGGCGTTATTACATTCTCGTCCCGCTTCGACCCTCACCTCGGTCTTTCGGGTGCTGATAGTTGCCTTAGTACCGTGGGTGTTGGTGATGCTGCAACCGGACTTGGGAACGGGGTTGGTATTTGGGGCCATTACCCTGGGAATGCTGTTTTGGGCCAATGCCAATCCCGGTTGGATTGTCCTCATGTTGTCACCCTTGGCTGCGGCGTTGCTGTATAACCTATTTTTACCCGGTTGGTTTGTTTGGGTGATTCTCATGGGGGTTTTGGCTTGGTGTACCCTGCCGATACGCTTTGTGGGAACCCTGGGGGCAGTGAGCTTGAATGTTGCCGCAGGCGGGTTAGCTGGAGTCGCTTGGGGGTTGTTAAAGCCTTATCAAAAAGACCGCTTGGTGTTATTCCTGCAACCGGAAAAAGACCCGTTAGGGGGCGGTTATCACTTGATTCAGTCGCGGATTGCGATCGGGGCCGGAGAATTGTGGGGTCGCGGTCTCAACCAAGGCACGCAAACCCAGTTGAATTTTATTCCCGAACAACACACTGACTTTATTTTCTCAGCCATTGGCGAAGAACTGGGTTTTGTGGGCAGTATGGTGGTTTTATTGGGATTTTGGCTAATTTGCTTGCGCTTGGTCTTTATTGCGATGAATGCCAACGAAAATTTTGGCTCTTTATTAGCCATTGGTACGTTATCGATGATCGCGTTTCAAACCTTGGTGAATATCAGCATGACCGTGGGACTGGCTCCCATTACCGGGATTCCGCTACCGTGGCTGAGTTATGGGCGATCGGCGTTGCTGACGAATTTTATCGCTCTTGGTTTAGTTGAATCGGTGGCCAATCATCGTCACAAATTCCAATTTAAGGGTTAGTCCTTATTCGTCCTTTGTCATTGGTACATAAAACGAAGGACAAAGCATTATCCTAAACCCCTCTCCCACGGGCGAGGGGTTTATTTTAAGCGCTGATACGACAGGGAATTTTAATCACAAACTCCGTGCCTTCTCCGGGCTGGGAATGACAAGATAAGTGTCCTTGATGGCGTTCGACAACGATTTGGTAACTAATGGATAATCCTAAGCCCGTTCCTTTGCCAATGGGCTTGGTGGTGAAAAAGGGGTCAAATAAACGGGGTTGTTTGTCGGCGGAGATGCCTAAGCCATTGTCGATGATGTGAATGGTAACCCACTGAGAGTCTATACAGTGGGTTTGAAGGCGTAACAATGGCCGGAAGGCTTGGGATTGGGCATCATGCTTTTCCCAGGCTTCTTCTAGGGCATCAATGGCATTGGCAATCAGGTTCATAAACACTTGATTGAGTTCCCCTGGATAACATTCAATGTCAGGGAGTTGGCTGTATTCTTTGACAATGTGAATGCCCGGATAATCGGGTTTGGACTTGAGGCGGTTGTGCAGAATCATCAAGGTGGTTTCGATGCCTTCATGGATGTTAACCGCTTTGATGCTGGCTTCATCGAGGCGCGAGAAGTTCCGCAACGAGATGATAATATCGCGGATGCGTTCGGCCCCAACGGTCATGGAGTTGAGCATTTTGGGTAAGTCTTGCCGCACAAACTCTAAGTCGATGGCTTCGATTTCGTCGGCAATTTCTGGGGTGGGGTGGGGATATTGATCTTGATACAGTTCAATTAACTCTAGTAAGTCGCGAATGTAGTCTTTGGCATGGGTGAGATTACCAAAGACAAAGTTAACGGGGTTGTTGATTTCGTGGGCGATTCCGGCGACGAGTTGACCCAAACTGGACATTTTTTCGGTTTGGACGAGTTGGGTTTGGGTTTGACGCAAATTGGTCAGGGCGGTTTGCAGTTGTTGGGCTTTTTCTCGCAGTTGGGCTTCGGAGGCTTGGAGAGCTTGAGTCCGTTCGGTGACGCGGTTTTCGAGGGTTTCGTTGGCGGTTTTAATTTCTTGGAATTTGTCTTGGAGAGCGATCGCCATGGCTTGAAAGTTTTTCAATAAGGCGTTGATTTCGGTGACTCCGGTTTCAAACCAGGGAATTTCGGTGCGATCGACAAGTTTGTCGGGGAGGTTGTAGGTAAGTTGGGTCAGACGATACAGGGGATTGAGCAAACGCCGACTCAGCCAAAAAGCACAGGGTAGGGCGGCGATGGTGACGCTTAAAACAATGAGCAAACTGTGAATATAAGCGGCTTCGAGCTTGAGAATGTGGGGGAGGACGGGGGTAGCGATTTGTAAAATCCAGGGGGGATTGGAGCCAAGATCGGTGTCGCGGATGTAGTACGATTGTTTCCACCGCGCCATCAAAGGAAGGTCTTTATCGGGTAGCCAGTGATAGATGCCGTTGGGTAAGGTGTTGATGGTATTGGGTCGATCGAGGTTCAGGGATTCTCCTGAAGTGGCGATCGCGTTGTTTTGGCGATCGCGCAGGGTTATAGATAAGTCCAGACGGCTATTGTTACTTTTTCGTAAGCGATTTTCTAATAAGCGGGGTTCAAATTGGGCAATAATTTCACCGGAATTGATGGGTTGACGTTGAAAGATGGCTCCAGATTTTGCACTTAAACCTAACGGAATATTGTTGAGATTCGGCAGATTTTCTGGAGTGGGGGCGATCGCCTGTCCAGTTGCATCAACAAAGATAACTTGTTGGCCATCGAGGAAAATCTCTTGAAGAAAAGTATTGCCTTCGTTTCTCACAGAGAGAGACAAGTTACCCAAAGCAATTAAGGCGTGAGACCGTTGTTGTTGCCAGGTTTGAAGTTCGATAACAATATTTTCTGAAGTGACTTCTAATATCCGTTGTACATCCGTTTGAATTTGACCGAGAAGCGCTCGACTATTAACCACAATTAGTAATAACGTCGGGATAAAAACAAAGGCAATTAACCAATTAAATAGGGTTTGCTGAAGGGAAATTCCCCGTTTGAGATAACGGCGGGGAGCGAGTTGAGATAAGGGAGTATGAGCAAGGAGTAAGCTGACAATTAAGGCGTTAAAAATACCATTAACGGCTTGTTTCAAGGCAATTACAATCGCAGATTGCCACGGCATCGCCATCACTTGACCGTAGAAAATTAAAACTAAGGGAATGCCGATCGCTAACCAGTAAATACTATCGAGAAAAACTAAATTTCTGAATTTTTGGCGACTGAACCATCCAATTGTAAAAGCTTCGGCAGTGAAAATAAGAATGGCGTAAGGATGACCCCAAAGTGCGAGGGTGTAGAAGCTGGTAATGACTGCGGCGATGACTCCAGGGAGCAAACCATATAAACTAATGATTAATAAAACGGCAATACTGCCAAATAAAAAATCTACACCAAAAAATAAGGTAAGTTTGAAGTAGTTACCTGCATAACCTGCTCCAACGAGAAGTAACAAAATTCCGAGGTGTTGGAGATGGCGATCGCTTGTTTTTTTGGAGAGTTTAGAAAAATAATCGCCCAATTTATATCGTTTCATGCCGAAAACTTATAGCTCTTGCTGAAATTAGTACGAAACTAGAGATTGGCTTTTCTATTTTATCAAGCTATAGAAGATTGCCGACTGGGACATACCATCGGCGACTAAATTTTACAAAAACTACATCTGATACTTTAAAAAATATTTAAAATTAACTGGGGTTTAATTGCCGACTTCGCCCCAATACTGTTTGATGCCAGCGCATTTTAACCGCAAAAAACCTTTAATAAGCCAGAAACTCTTTTTTAAAGTTCTCGACCTGATTTTAATACCTCATTTTTGGCTAAAATTAAAATTTTAAAAACTCTCGATTGAGGGTATTAGCAAGCCCTAAATCTCAAGGGTTTAAGGGCGAACCACCCCACCCCGACGAGGATCGCCCGCCCCTTCAAACTCGCCAGCTTTATTTTTTTGTACTCCATGAACGCCCCCAAAAAACATACTTTGGTTTTGCCACAAAATCACCTCAGTTTCAGGTTCTATTTGAAAATTAGTGGTTATTTCTGGTGGATAAGGAGGTTCAATGTTAAAAACATTATCTTCCCAATGAACTCTAGGACTCGCGATCGCGTCTTGAATGGGCATTTCAAAATCAATTAAGTTAGAAATTACTTGAAAGATGGCGGTACGAATGCGATTTGAGCCGCCCGATCCTAAAACAATATAAGGTTTTTCATTTTTTAAAATAATGGTGGGAGACATCATCGAAGAAAGCCGTCGATCGCAGGGCCAGCGATGAAAACCTCCTGGATTCAAGTCGGCTTCTCCTAACATATTATTAAGCATTATTCCCGTTCCAGGAATAATATAAGAAGACCCTTCGCCGTTGGAAGTCGTCACGCTGGCAGCATTACCTTCGGCATCAATGACGCTAATATGGGTGGTACTGCCAAACTTGTTGAGGAGTTCTTCTTGATAAGGTTCTAAATAATCTGAATTTAAAAAGGTTTGGGCAACATTAACTTCATAAAGTTGGCGATTGTAGCCATTTTCACGGGCTAGATTCGTTAACTTCATGACCGCCGCGAGTTGTTCTAAATGTTCGCGACTACGAGGTGTTATTTGTGCTACATCTATTTTTTCCCATAACTTTAAAGCAAAGGCAATTAAAGCGCCTCCCGAACTAGGTGGTGGGTTGGTTAAACAAGTATAACCGCGATAGTTAAATTGAAGCGGTCGCTGTAAAATAACGCGATAATTTTGTAAATCTTCTAAGGTCAAATAGCCGCCTTGGGCTTGCGAGTCTTGAATAAATTGATGGGCAATTTCTCCTTGGTAAAATTCGCGATCGCCCTTTTGAACTAAAAGGCGTAAAGTCTCAGCAAAATCGCGCATATAAACCTTATCTCCGGCTTGAATGAGCTTACCTTGGGGTGCATAAATTGCTCGACCTTCGGGCAAAGCGAGTAAAATGGGAGCTAAAAGTTGGTGAATGCAAAACTCTTGAAATTCGCTGAGATAAAAGCCCTGTTCGGCATAGGCGATCGCGGGTTCGGCAATAACCTCAAAAGGTAATCTTCCTAAAGCTTGATGAATGCGAAAAGCCCCGGCAATTGTACCGGGAACCGCAATCGAACCCAAACCAATATGAAATTGTTGGATTACGTCGCCAAAATTCACATCAACCGGGTAAAAATCAATCGCTTCTAACGGCTTTTTCTGTTGTGGGGTTTGACTAAAAAAATCAAATAAAATATTTTCACCTGCTTGAGTATGGGCCAATAAAAAACCGCCCCCTCCTGCGGAAGTGAGGGTCGGTTCGACGACAAATGCTGCTAACATGGCCGCGATCGCCCCATCAAACGCATTCCCCCCCGCTTCTAAAATGGCTTGTCCGGCGGCGGCTGTGGCGCGATCGCCCGCCGCAATCATTCCCTTTGTTTGACCCGTCATATCGTTTTTTCTGAATTTTGGACTCCCCACCTAAGTTTTTGAGCAACTTTGCTGGCGCATCTACTGTACAGTGACAGCCTTTGACCTAACAAGCCATAACCCTCAAACGGGTTAAAAATCTACCCCAGAGATATCAACAATTCCACCAGCTAACGCGATCGAGTAAAGTTGTAAAGGAAGCAACTACTGAAGGAGGGGTTTAAAAATTACCCCATTTCGGTCTGAAGTTACGATTCGGCGCGAGACTTTTTGCAAGCTATGAACGACGATCGCCACCAAGTCTACCTCAACTTTGTTAATGTTCTTCTTGCTTGTGACGAAAGCGAGATCGAGTCTCATCTGCGACATCAAACCCATTTGATCGACACGGGCTTGCTACAAACCCTTTCGGAAGTTACCGAATTTTTAACTTGGGGTCGCGATCGAACCGCCGCCGATCGCTTGCGTCATGTTTCCGATCGCATTTTGAAATTATTGGGGGATGAAAATGCTGATGGAGATTTGACGGTAGTTCCCCCTACCAAAGATGAAGGCGATCGCCTCGTCCAGCAAGGGGCAAAGCAATATCAAGCCAGTCAGTTTCGTCAAGCTTTGAAGTCTTGGCAGCAAGCTTTGTCGATTTATCAAGCCATTGGGGATGCCGCCGCCGAAGCCCAAGTTTTGAGCAATATGGGAGTTGCCCTCAAATCCCTCGGTCAATATCAACAAGCCATCGAACATTACCAGCAATCGGTGGCAATTCGTCGGGAAGGGGGCGATCGCCGTTTATTTTCCTCTAATACTCAAGATAACCGCTCGGTTTGGGTTGAACATCATGTTGAAGGGGAATTTCATCAAGGAATGCGATTGGCGATCGAACATTTCCACAAACAGCTAAAATTAGCCCATTCTATTGGCGATCGCTTGGTTGAAGCCAAATCTCTCTATAATTTGGGCAAAGCTCACGGGGCCCTCGGTCAACCTCAGAAGGCTTTGGATTATCATCAACAATCTATTGCCATTCAACGGTTAATTGGCGATCGCCAGGGAGAACTAGAATCTCTGGAGTTGTTAGGAAAAGCCTGTGAAGCCCTAGATCGCCCTCAAGACGCGATCGCCTATTATCAACAACAACTCACCCTCGCCCGCGACTGCGACAATCCTGCCGCCGTTTCTTCGGCTTATATGGGATGGGGTAATGCGGCGTTTAATCTTCAAGACTATGCCCAAACCCTAGATTGTTATCAACAAGGTCTCGCGATCGCCCAAGCCCAAAATAATGATGCCGAAGTCTCGATGTATCTCAGTGGTTTAGGCAAAGCCCATCACGCCTTAGCTGATTATGACCAAGCGGTTAACTTTTATGAACAATCTTTGACGATGAAACAAAAGATTGGCGATCGCTTTGGGGAAGCCGTAGTTCTCGACAACCTCAGTAAAGCTTACTCCGCCCTCAAAGACTACCAAAATGCCATGCAATATCATCAAAAATCCCTGGCTATTAAACGGGCTATGGGCTATGAGTAGTAATTACCAGTTACCAATTACCAATTACCAATTACCAATTAAAGGGTTTTAGCAAAAACCAATAACTAATAACCAACAACCAATAACCAACAACAAATTTCTAATGACTTGGCGATTTTCTCTAGCCTTGCTATTTCAAACCCTGCTTATATTAATCGTTCCGGCACAAGCCATCTATACAAGGTTATCGGGACAAAGCGCTATTTTACAAACAGTTCCAGTAGACCCCTATGATTTACTACGGGGCTATTATCAAACCCTACGGTATGAAATTTCTAGAGTCGAAAAACTGCAATCTTTACCCGGATGGCAAGAAATTTTAACACTGCAACTTAACGGTGATAAAACGCTGTCGATCGGTACTCGCTTTTTTGTGATTTTACAAGCGCCTGCTGCCCCTCAACGGGATGAAAGACCGCCTCAACCTTGGCTTCCGGTCGCAGTTAGTCGCGATCGCCCAGAAGATTTAGGGAGCGATCGCGTCGCCCTCGAAGGAACTTATTCCGAGGATGGTTGGGTGACCTACGATCTAGAACGGTATTATTTACCTGAAGATCAACGTTTTGAAATTAATCGCCGCATCCAAGATTTACAAAGTCAACCCGGTCAAGAACGAGCTTTTGTGGTGGAAGTTAAGATTGACCGGGAGGGCGAAGCGGTTCCCGTTCGTCTTTGGATTGGCTCTCGTAGTTATCAATTTTAGTGGGTTGTTTGTTATTGGTTATTATAGTTATTCCAAGTAAGAATGAGACAAAATATTGGCTGAAACCCTGTAACTGCAAGGATCGAATGTCTCAAACTCAATCGAAATGACTATAGTTATTGGTTATTAGTTATTGGTAATTGGTTATTAGTTATTGGTAATTGGT
>JBKHDX010000120.1:0-14200 GCA_046541115.1 Spirulinaceae cyanobacterium
GGAACCGCCTTGCGCTTTGGCAACTTGGCGGCAAAACCGATGTGGGTTGATGAGGTATTTACAGCTTTATTTAGTTTAGGGCAAAGCTTCGACCGCTTACCCTTGGGGGAAGTGATTCCGGTCGAAGAAGTTAAGGATTTATTTCAGTTACAACCGGGGGTGGGCTGTGGGGCGATCGCGCAGCATTTGACTTTACAATCAACCCATCCGCCGTTGTTTTTTTGCTTGATGAATCGCTGGTTGTGGGCGCTACAAGGTACGGATTTGCCACTGCTTTGGCAGTTACGGGCGCTACCGGCTTTGTTTGGCATTGGCGCGATCGCGGCGGTGTATGGGGTGGGAAAATTGGCATTTAACCGTAAAGCCGGATTGTGGGGGGCGGCGTTTATGGCGGTGTCGCCGTTTGGGGTGTACCAATCCCAGGAAGCCCGGCATTACACGTTACCAATTTTGTTGATTACAGGGGGTTTGGGCTGTTTATTCGCGATTCACCGGGATTTACGGCAAAAGCGGTTTTTGATTTGGCCTTTCTTGGGTTTGGTATTGTTTAATAGTTTGGGGCTGTATGTCCATTATTTCCACTTTATCGCCTGGGCAGGGCAAGGTTTGACGTTATTAGTCATTTTGTGGATTAATAAGGCGTTTAAGCTCAAAATCTGGATTCTGAGCGCGATCGCGTTCTTACTTCCGGTAATTTTCTATTGGCCCTGGTGGTCGATTTTGCGGTTTCACTTCAACAACCCCAAAGCGAGTTGGCTACCCGAACCCAGTCACATCACGCCTTTACTACAAATGTTGATGAGTGTGGTGTTGACGATGGTTGCCCCCCCGGTAGAAAGGCAACCGTTGGGGGTGATGATTGGGGCAGGGGCGATCGCGTTAATTTTCGTGCTATGGCTGTTTTGGCAAATTGGGCGCGGGTGGCGCTTATTACAAAAACAATACCCCCAAGAAAGTACAATTTTAATGAGTTTTATGGGGGTGGTGTTACTTCAGTTTCTCGTCATTATTTATGGTTTGGGAAAAGATATCAGCGTTGCCCCTCGCTATCATTTTGTTTACTATTCGGCGCTTTGTGTCGTCATTGGGGGTAGTTTACAACAACTGACATCGAAACAAATCTGGCAGCATCCGGGTTTAATTGCTTTGCTGGGAGGATTTTTAAGCAGTCTTTTAGTAATTTTTAATTTAAGTTTTTTGAAGCCTTATCATCCCCTTCCCGTGGCGCGTCAATTGCAAGGGGTTCCTCAACCCTCGATCGTGGTGATGGCTTATCATTATCCCCTAGATATTGCTCTCGGCTTGAGTTATGCCCTAGCCTTAGATTCGTGGCGATCGCCTTCAGAATCGGCTTATTTTCTCTTTTTAGACAATCAACAAGGCTATAATTTAGTTTGGCAATCTTTAGAACAAGATTGGGCGGTAACTCCCCAGAGTTTGTGGGTTTTTGGCCCGGGCTTAATTGCCGAAAGTTACCCGGAGACTTTGCGCTTATCTCCTGATACTCTTTGTCATCGCGATCCGCAAGCTCATTATCGTGTGGGTGTGCCTTATCAACTGTATGATTGTGGGCGATCGCCCCAAAACAATTTTTAAATAATCTCGTGGGTTTTCTAGCGCTTTTTTAGAAGTTTGGTCGGATTGTACCGCCAACCCCTAGAGGATGAAAGAAAAAGGTAAAGGAAAAATATAGTTTTCTCGAAAAGGTCTTCCATCTGCAACAATTCTGAGTATGGCTTGTAACTCTGACAACATCAACGATAAATTGAATGTAGAATGGCGCTGGCTTTGATTTTACCCTTGGGGAGAATCCTCTCGCATATTTGTTGTAGTATGAAAAATCCTTTTGCTGACCTCGATAGCGTAACGCACCAGTTAAAGAGTATGGAACGAAAAAAGAAGCCGAAAATGCTGGTGGTTGATGATGAACCAGATAACCTCGATTTGCTATATCGCACCTTCCGGCGGGATTTTCGGGTTTTTAAAGCCGATAGTGGTATTAATGCTTTAGAAGTTCTCCGTACAGAAGGGGAAGTGGCGGTTATTATTTCCGATCAACGAATGCCAGAAATGAAGGGAACGGAGTTTTTGAGCCAAACGGTTCCCCAGTTTCCCGATACGGTTCGCATTATTTTGACGGGATTTACCGATGTGGAGGATTTGGTCGAAGCCATTAACTCCGGTCAAGTGTATAAATACATTACGAAGCCCTGGGACCCGAATGAACTCAAGGGAGTGGTCGAACACGCCGCCGAAACTTACGATTTGCTCAAGCAGCGCACTGAGGAGTTACAGCGAGCGCATTTGCAAACGATGTTGATGTCGGAAATCGTCATGGTGGCGCAAACGGCGGATTCGGTGGCTGCGGGTTTAGAAGGATTGGCGGTTGCCATTGGTAAGAGTTTTGGCGCTGCTGGCTGTGTGTTGCAGTTGGTGAAAGAAAAGGCGATCGCGCCTCCCCTCGGACAATATCAGGTAGAGGGCTTTACGAGTTTAAATCTCGACAGCGATCCCATTGCCAAAGAAGCCATTTCTAGCCAAAAAATGCAAGTTTGGGTCAATAGCGCCAGTACACCTGCACCTGAAGGGGCAGAACATTACCGAGAAGCGGGGGTACAACTGCATTTAGTTACGCCGATTTTATATCGCAATCGCGTCCAGGCGGTACTGTCATTGCAATGGCAAAAACCGGGCCCCCTCCAAGAAAGCGAAGTGCAACTCATTCATTTAACTGCTCAACAAATCGCTTTGCCCCTTAAGTTATTAGAAGAGCATTAATGGCGATCGCAGCTTCAGAAATTCAAGCCCTTTTTGACCGGATTGCCCCGGTTTACGATACTCTCAATCAAGAATTGAGTTTTGGACTGCATCGAGTTTGGAAACGGATGGCGGTGAAGTGGACGCAAGCTCAACCGGGAGACAAGGCTCTCGATGTATGTTGCGGTAGTGGGGATTTAGCTTTGCTGCTGGCTCAAGCGGTGGGTCAACAGGGGAGTGTGGTGGGGCTTGATTTTGCCCCGGCTCAGTTGGCTATTGCTAAAGAAAGAGGGGGCGATCGCTTTCCCCAACACGATCTCACCTGGATTGAAGGGGATGCCTTAGCCCTGCCGTTTGCCGACAATACTTTTAACTGTGCCACCATGGGCTATGGCTTGCGAAATGTTACCGATATTCCGCGCTGTTTGCGAGAGTTGCACCGCGTCCTCAAACCCGGTGCGACAGCCGCGATTCTGGACTTCCATCGTCCTGTGAATCCAGGGTTACAAACCCTACAAACATGGTATCTCGATACCATTGTCGTCCCGGCGGCGGATCGGTTGGGACTTAAGCAAGATTACGCCTATATCATGCCGAGTTTAGAGCGCTTTCCCCAAGGTCCCGAACAAGTGACCCTCGCCCAAGAAGCCGGTTTCAGGAATACGATTCATTATCCCATCGTCGGCGGTTTGATGGGTGTATTGGTTGTGACAAAAGCGTAAAATAAATAAGAAGTGGCAGTTTTTTTCGCAGCTTAAAATCAAGATAAGCCTTGCTGGAAATCACTCACTCAACTTATTGATTATCTCGATCGCAACCTTGGATTTATCTAAACTTTGGCTACTTTTTCTTCCACCCCTTGCCGGGGGAATTATTGGCTATTTCACGAATGATTTAGCCATTAAAATGCTATTTCGCCCTTATCAACCCATTTATATTGGTAAACGCTGTTTACCCTTCACTCCCGGCTTAATTCCGCGCAATCAAGAACGTTTAGCTCGTCGGATTGCCGATACCATTATGGGGTCACTTCTCACCCCAGGAGAATTACAAAATCTGGCCCGTCGCTTGCTACAAGTCGAGCGCATTCAGGGAGCAGTTTTATGGTTACTGCGCTTAGGATTAGAACAAGTCCAAGCCGATAGAGAGCAGAAAACCGCGAAGATTTTGGGGGGAATTTTACACGATCTTTTCGGGGAGGCTTTACCCCGTTTGCTGAAAGTTTGGGCCCGTCAAAAAAACTTTTTAGCCGCACAAATCGATCATATTTTTGACCGAGTTTTATTGGATTTTCAGTTTAGCGAAATGCAGGCTCGGCAGTTGTCAGATTGGATTTTAGAGGTGGTTTTACCCCCAGATGTGTTGCGTCAAGCGATTGTAGATTTTTTGACGGATCGCAATATTCAGGTGATTGATGAGGGCTTTCGCGAAAAAAGTAGCGGCACTTACTGGGTGGTGGCAAATTTATTTGGTTTACGCAATTCTTTAGTACGCTTGCGGTCGTTTTGTTTGGATGAAAAGGAAATTGCCAATGCGCGACTACAGGAGTTAATTTTATCGTTAGAAGTGCGCGATCGCATTCAAGTAGGGCTGCAAACTTTCTCGTTACAAAACTTACCGGTTTCTACGGTACGTCAACTGCGAAAAACCACCCGCGAGAATGTCCGGGCTTATGTACAACAAAGTGGGGGAGAGTTATTACAGGGCTTAGGAGAGTCGATTGATTGGGAAAAGGTTTCCATTTCCATTGTCAATCGTCTGCGGGCTTCGGCGGTGGTGAATACATCTTTAGAAATTGTCAGTCAAGAATTTGCTGTAGCTATTGACCGTTATTTAGAAAGGGATTTAGAAAAAATTGTAGCGCAAGCAATTCCAATTTTAGCCATTGATGAAGCGATTGTTAATCGAGTGCAGGCAACTTCCCCAGAAGAATTAGAAATGGCAATTCAAGGGATTGTCAAAAGTGAATTACAAGCGATTGTCAATTTAGGTGGCATTTTAGGTTTAACGATTGGCTTGTTGCAATCTCTCTTTTTATTCTTCAGTTGAGGAGCGCGATCGCATCATTATGGGTCAGCTAATTTTTATTTTTTGATGAGAGAAAAAAAGACACCAAGTCACGGTTAACTACTTACGACAATAAGCTATACTCAAGCTTATAATTGGATGGGCAATGCCATGAACTCCAACGATTTTCTTCAGCGTCTTGACTTAAGAAAAGAAGAACTCCACAACGCCAATTTAGCCCAAGCCGATCTTAAAGGTGCTAACCTCAGAGGAGTCGATCTCAGCAAAGCTAACTTACGCGGGGCTTTGTTGCACTATGCCGATCTCATCGAAGCCAATTTAAGTTTTGCAAACTTACAACAAGCCCAAATCACTCGTGCTTTTCTTAATTTAGCAAATCTTCATAATGCCAATTTAAGTTATGCCAACCTCAGTGATAGTAAGTTAGTCGGAGCTGAATTGAGTCAAGCTAACCTTTATGGGGTGAGTTTGATTAAAGCGAATTTAGTCGGGGCTAATCTGACTCAAACAAATTTGAGTGCTGCGAATTTGAGTGGTGCAGATTTACGGGGCGCACAACTCCAAGATGCAGTCTTTGAAGCGGCGTTATATAGCCCTCGTACCATTTTCGATGAAAGTTTTGAAATCCAAAAGTTTCCGGTTTATTTGCTCGCACCCAATACCAGTTTGCGGGGGTTGAATTTAGCAGAAGCCAATTTAACTGAAGCAGATTTACGGGGTGCAGATTTACGAGAAACCAGTTTAATTCGGAGTGATTGTAGCGGCGCAAATTTAGCACGGGCTAATTTAGAACGAGCGAACATCAGCAGCACAAACTTTAATGGAGCTGATTTGGCCGGAGTCAATCTCACTCAGGCGATTTATGACCGTCGCACGGTGTTTCCGGTAGGATTTGACCCTAACCTCGCCGGAGCGGTGTTAATCGCGGCGAAAGTGTCCCTTCAGGGCTTGGTGCTAGATGGTTTGGATTTACGCCATGTCGATCTCGCTCAAGCGGATTTGAGTCGCTCTCAGTTGAGGGGCATTAATTTGAGCGATGCGGATTTGAGTCAAGCCAATTTACGACGGGCTTGTTTGACGGGGGCTTTTTGCGATCGCGCCGATTTACGCCATACGGATTTAACCGGAGCGCTGCTCGAGGGGTGTCATCTGCGGGGAGCGGATTTGCGGGGGGCGGATTTGACGCGAGCGAATTTACAGGGAGCAGATTTGCGGGGAGCGGATTTGCGGGGAGCGGATTTGACTCATACCAATTGTACCCATGCAGATTTGAGTGACTGCGATTTGCGACGAGCGGATTTGACTCGGGTCAATTTCCAAGGGGTGAAGTTAAGTCGGGCTAATTTACGCCAGGCGGAGCTAGTAGGGGTTGCTTTGGGTGAAGCGGAATTAGACCAAGTAGATTTGACCGAAGCGGTGTTATTTCGCGTGAATCTAGAAAATGCTAACTTAAACGGTGCTTGTTTAAAGGGAGCCGAGGTCAAAAGCTCGATTCTCCGTCACGCTCAACTCCAAGAAACTCAAATTCAAGAAGCGATTTTGAGCGAGATTGAATGGGAGTTGGCCAATTTTCCCCAGAGTTGAGTTTTCTGAGGGGAAAACCGGACATTGGACAATTTCAAGCAAGAAACGTTAGTATTATAGAGATTGATTCTCAATCCCCATCAAAATCATTCATTGCCAACTATTAAGCACCTATTCAAAATAAACTACCCATCTCTAAATGCCGAAATCTTGATATACCAAGGGTTATAGCGAAAAGGAGTAGGTCAATAATTCTGTACAGATGCTTATAAATTTCTAAAAATTCGTGTAGCATAAAAGCTATCACCATATTTTCACTATTGATGCTAACTTGCACTTCCTTTCCCGGTCGAAATTTGGCAAAGGAAAAGTAACTTAGCTCGGAACAGGCGAACCAATCCACAACGAGTGCTGATAGTCTTATTCGGGAACAACTGATAAAAGCCGAACGCGATTAGCCACTTGGGGAATGCTTCGTCCATCCCTGGAATAAATATAAAATTGAAGTGGACTCTTAGCATGAACCAACCCAGTTCCCTTATTCCTGTTCCTTCACCGTTACCCCCCAACTTAAAGATTTTGGCAGTGGATGATGATGAAGATAACCGTTTTCTTTTAATTCATTTTTTAGAGCTTTTAGGGTGTCAAACTTTGGGCGCTCAGAGTGGCCAAGAAACCGTAAAGTTAGCTACTCAGACTCAGCTTGATTTAATTTTGTTGGATTTAGTTTTACCGGGAATTGACGGTTTTGAAACGTTACAACAACTCAAACAAAATGCGCGATCGCGTCATATCCCAGTCATTGCTGTAACAGGATTAGTTTTGGCCGAAGAACGCCAGCAAATTCGCGAAGCGGGTTTTGATGGCTATCTTTCTAAACCTTATTTATTGAGGGATTTAGAACGAGTTTTACACCATCATTTACCCCAAGTTTCTGCACCTCAGTGTCACTGAAGTCAATGGCATTTCCCGAACAATTTTCCAACTGAAATAAAAGGGGTTGCAGTTGGTAAAAAGTGATAGAGTTGGCATCCATATAAGGTTTAACTATTGTGTTTCAGAAGCTTTTTGAGTTTTCACTTTAGACAATTTTTCAGGGAGTCTAGTATCGGGAGTTTCGGCTAAAATTGCAATAATTCCGGTACGTCCTGTATCGACTGTAGCATCGCACAATAAATCTACAATTTTCGTCCCGATGACTTCTTCAATGAGCTTTTTCAGGGGGGGGCGTGTTGCTTCGTCTAAGCTTGAACGGACTTGTTGGGCAAGTTCTTGCTGTCCTTCCTTATTCAGAATTTGCTCAGTCGGAGTCACAGAGTCTTCTAAAATTATGGCAATTTTGGTGTCGAAAAGCTGACAAGTCACCTTGCTGGGTTGGTGTCCCAGTTGTTCTCGATAAAAAGCTTGGATACTTTGAGAAAGTTGACGTTCTAGCTGTCCTCGCGTGGGTTTAGCTGGCTTCATTCTTGTTAACTTACACCATTAGAACTAGACTGTTGTCGGCAAGTCAGTAACATTATATAGCGCTTAGAACAACCCTCAATACATAAATCAGACGACTTCATCCAGAAAACAATGCTTTAAGGAATCGCATCACAGGATTTCTAGCTCGACGCACCCAGGAGCTAAGGCAACTCACCCATTTTATATGAGGACTGGGGAAGAATCTCAGAGTCGCTAACAACAGTGTTCTTCTATCATAACCACGCAGCCCAAGATTGGCGGTAAAAAAGACTTCAGTCTTGAGCGTTAAGACAAGAAGCAAGGGTACAGGTGAAATTTTCCACAAGCTGTACCCTTTCTTTCGCGTTTTAATGCTTCAGTTTAAAACTGAATCATTACATCTTTTCTTTCACATTTTCGACGGTGTGTTTGGCTTTGGCTTCAGCTTGTTTCACTTTACCTTCTGCTTTATCTTCAGGGTCACCTGTGACTTCACCCACTGCTTCTTGAGCTTTCCCTTCGATATTTTTCATTGTAGCTTCTGCTCTTTCTTCGATACCCATATTTATTTCCTCCAATTTTTATATATTATGAAAGTTGATTTTGATTCGTCTTAGTTCTAATCACAATCACGATGTTTGGCTTTAATTTCAGCTTTTAATCGTTGACTGAGCGACGACAATTTAATCTTATAAAAATTTGCGATCGCTGTCTTCTCCCTAGGGAGGGAGTTGACCCAGCCCTAGCCTGAGCTAATTTTGGCACAACTATACTCAATGACTTAATCGTTTCTCTATCCAAAGAAAGAGAAAAAGAATAATGGAATCGCTCAAAATTCTTTCGGTTGAGCGACAATCTTTAGCTGTGATTTGAGTATAAATAAAGCAGAATTAGTTTAAATTTTGGAAAAATCATTCATGATAATCAAACATTTCTCCTCCAGAATAGGTAAAGTCTGGGTTAAGAGATTTTGCACGGTTTTATCTTTAGTCTTAGTCGCGATCGCGGTGGGCTTTTCCTCTCCCGCTGCTGCTCTGGCTGCTCCGACCGTGATGGCAGACATGTCTGAAGTTCAACAAAAAGCCAAAGAAGCTTTTGATGATGTTTTTGGCTCTGGTGCAAGCGATCGCGTTGAAGGAAATATCGATCAATCTACCGGAGAATTGAAAAAGCAAGCGGGTAAAATTAAAGGCCAATTAGATGACGATATGACCGCCGGAATGGGCGATCGCATCGAAGGGCAATTCGATCAAACCATGGGTAAAGGGAAAGAGCAAATGGGGAAAGTCAAAGGTCGCGTTGACGATGCGTTTAACCAAGCCGAAATGATGGGAGAAAAGAAGGCTCGCTCCATTGAAAGTGCCATTGAAGAAAAGAGTAACTATTAGTTCCGAAATGGTGTCCATGGATGCCATCGATATCGGCAAACTTCCAGCCATAAAATAGCCGAAACTATCCTTTAACGGCTTGTTATTTATGATGCAACTTCAAAATAGCAAAAGTGATGTTAATCTTCGCTTTTGTTTTTGAAGTTTAATTAGGACAAACTTTTTAAATTTAATCGCCACTTCAGCAATTATTTAGCGATCGCTCCACCCTGAAAAAAAGATGACTCAAAATCAACAGCAAAAGCAACGCAACCAAACCGCAGAAGCTCGTCGTTTAGCCGCAAATCGCGATCGCACCGTTTATTGGCGACGTTGGGGAACTTACCTCAGCGAGCGGCAGTGGGGAACCGTCCGGGAAGACTACAGCGAGGATGGCGAAGCTTGGGAAACTTTTTCCCACCAAGATGCTTTATATCGAGCCTATCGCTGGGGAGAAGACGGAATTTGTGGTTGGTGTGACAATCATCAGCGGTTGTGTTTTGCCGCTGCTTTTTGGAATGAAAAAGACCCGATTTTAAAAGAAAGATTATTCGGCGTTACTGGGAAACAAGGCAATCACGGTGAAGACGTAAAAGAGTATTATTTTTATTTAGATAATCTCCCCAGTCATGCTTATGCGAAAGCCCTTTATCGCTACTCTCAAAAAGCTTATCCTTACCAAGAATTAGTTAAAGAAAGCCAAAGACGCGATCGCACCCAAAGCGAATACGAAATACACGAAACCGGAATATTTAACGATCGCACTTACTTTGATATTTATATTGAATATGCCAAGCGCACCGAAGAAGATATTTTAATTCAATATCGCATTACCAATCAAGCTGAAACTGCCGAAACCCTGCATATTTTACCCACCCTTTGGTTTCGCAATGATTGGTCTTGGGATAACGAAACCCCCAAGCCAGAACTTCAGAAAGTAGACAATAATTTAATTGCAGCCCATCACCACAGCCTCGGCCAGCGTTGGCTATATTTTGAAAATGCCAACGAGCTTTTATTTACTGAAAACGAAACCAATAAACAGCATTTATACGGCGTTGAAAATGAGTCAGCTTATACCAAAGATGGCTTAAATAATTATGTAGTTAATGGAGAGAAAAATGCGGTTAATCCCGAAATGCTCGGCACAAAAGCTGCCCCTCACTACATTTTAAAACTACAACCGGGAGAAACCCAAACCATTCGCTTGCGACTCGGCGACAATCCCGAAATTCAAGACCCTTTTGGGGAGGAATTTGAGCAAGTTTATCGCCAACGACAACAAGAAGCCTGTGCTTTTTATCAAGCCGTTGCCCCCTTTGAAATGAAACAAGATTGGCAAACCATTCAACGCCAAGCATTTGCCGGATTATTGTGGAATAAACAACATTATTTATACATTCTCGATCGTTGGTTGAAAGGCGACCCCACCCAACCCGAACCCCCTGAAAGTCACCAAAACGGACGTAATAGTAACTGGGTTCATGTTTTTTGTGAAGATGTTTTATCCATGCCTGATAGTTGGGAATATCCCTGGTTTGCGGTGTGGGATACAGCCTTTCATGCCATTCCTTTCGCCCTCATTGACCCCGACTTTGCCAAACAAGAACTCGATTTATTTACCCGCGAGTGGTACATGAATCCTAACGGTCAATTACCCGCTTATGAATGGAATTTTAATGATGTAAATCCTCCGGTTCATGCTTGGGCCGCTTGGCGGGTATATAAGATTGAAAAGAAAATGTATGGTAGATGCGATCGCCAATTTTTAGAACGAGTCTTTCAGAAATTATTACTCACCTTTACTTGGTGGGTCAACCGCAAAGATGAAGACGGCAATAACGTCTTTCAAGGGGGCTTTCTGGGCTTAGATAATATTGGCATCTTTGACCGTAGCGGCGACCCTCCCACCGGGGGATATATCGAGCAATCAGACGGCACAAGCTGGATGGCCATGTTCTGCCTCAATATGCTGTCGATTGCTTTAGAGTTAGCCGTCGAAAATCCCGTTTACGAAGATATTGCTTCTAAGTTTTTTGAACACTTCCTTTACATCGTTCACGCCATGAATCATTTTGGCAGTGAAGGAACGCAACTCTGGGACGACGAAGACGGATTTTATTATGATGTTTTACATCTGCCCACGGGCAAAAATGTACGCCTCAAAGTTCGTTCGATTGTCGGCTTGATTCCTTTATTTGCCGTTGCCGTTATCGAACCCGAAATCATCGAAAAACTGCCTAATTTTGAAAGGCGCGTGCAGTGGTTTTTAGAGAATCGACCGGACTTAAGCAGTGATATCGCTTGTATGGAATCCTGTGGGATAAAATCGCGACGATTACTCGCCATTCCCGGTCAAGAAAAACTAAAAAAGATACTGGCAAAAATGCTGGATGAAAGCGAATTTTTCAGTCCTTATGGCATTCGTTCTGTATCTCGCTATCACAAAGACCATCCCTACACCTACAGTACCGATGGTAAAACTTATCGCGTCCAATACGAACCCGCCGAGTCCAGTAGTCCCATGTTTGGTGGTAACTCCAATTGGCGAGGCCCGTTATGGTTTCCCATTAACTTTTTGATCGTGGAATCCTTGCAGGAATATTACTATTATTGGGGCGACCAATGCCAAATTGAATGTCCTACGGGGTCGGGTCGTTTTGAGAATTTGTGGGATGTGGCTTGCGATATTGAACAGCGTTTAATCTCCCTATTCAGCCTCAATGATAACGGCCAGCGTCCTGTCTATGGCGAAGCCGAGCCGTTTCAGCAGTATCCCGACTGGCAAGACAAAATTTTGTTTTACGAGTACTTTCACGGCGATAATGGAGCAGGCTTGGGTGCATCTCATCAAACGGGATGGACGGGGTTAGTGGCGAAGTTGATTTTACAATGTAGCGAGTATCCCCGCGATTGAGGTGTGATTCGGGATGACTTGCTCGCTCATCCCGACATCTGCCAATTTTTCAGTAAAGATGGGAGAGAAACAATACTTCACTGAAAACCCTGGCAATGCGTCCTCTTTCTTGTTCATCTCGTTGGACTTCACCCTGGTTTATTGTGGTTTTCGGGATGATTTTTTTGACTCAAACCGCAAAGCCCAGTTGGTCTAACGCTTTTCCTACCCTTCCCGAACCACCTCCTCCGGAATTTATCGCCCCGGAATTACCAACAATTAGGATTAAGGCGGTCGGCGATACGATTATGGGGACAAATTATCCTAATAATCAACTGCCTCCTAATCCCGGTATCTTATTCAATCGCGTCCAACCCTTGTTACGGGATGCAGATGTTTTGTTTGGCAACTTTGAAAGTACCCTCACTCGTCATCCGACGACCCCAAAAGTGCCATCAGCCGGTCGCGTGTATGCGTTTCGCACTCCTCCCGAATACGCGCAATTTCTCCAGCAAGCGGGGTTTAATGTGCTGAGTGTGGCGAATAATCACTCTTTTGATTTTACCGAACAGGGCTTTCGCGATACTCTCGGTCATCTTGAAGCTGTGGGAATCCTACCCGTCGGCGAAAAAGGCAAAATTGTTTATACCGAAGTGAATGGGATTCAGGTGGCTTGGTTGGGGTTTAGTTATTTGGGTTACCACAACTCGATTAATAATTTGTCTGAAGCCAATCGGTTGATTCGTGAAGCTAGCGATCGCGCTGATATTACCATCGTATCGGTTCACGCCGGGGCTGAGGGGAATAATGCCTTGCGGGTTCAAAATCGTACTGAAATGTTTTATGGGGAAAACCGGGGCAATATGGTTTTATTTTCCGAGAACGCGATCGCGAATGGAGCCGATCTGATTCTCGGTCACGGGCCCCATGTTCCTAGAGCATTAGAACTGCATAACGGCAAGCTAATTGTTTATTCTCTAGGGAATTTTATGGGATATCGTACCCTCAGTACAGCAGGGGCAAATGGTTACTCTTTTGTACTCGAAATCGAACTGGATGACTTTGGAAACTTCATCCAGGGGCAAATTCACCCCATCCGCCTAGATTCTCAAGGTATTCCTTACCCAGATTCTGAAGGACGTAGTATTACTTTGATTCGGCAACTCACCCATCAGGATTTCCCGAATACCCCTTTGGTGATTGATGAGGAGGGGATGCTTTCGTTTTAGTTCTGTGTCGTTTGTCGTTAGTCGTTTGTCCTTTGATAACCAGTCAATCATCGAAAAAACCTTCTCCTTAACTGCGAATAATCCATAACCAAACCCCAACTAAATGTCGCGAGGGGTCTCCCGCTAGACCTGAAAGGTTAGCGGTGAGAGGAATCGCGACTAACAATCATCTTAGGGAGGAGCGTCCTGAGAGCGATTGAAAAGCGATAAGCTATCATAACCCCATGATTCTAACCTACTGCTACAAGCTCAAACCGACCCAAAAACAGGCAAAAAAGATTGATTATTGGCTCGAACTTTTGCGTCGCCATTGGAATTATGCCTTGGGTCAAAGATATGACTACTTGAGACAAACTCGCTGTCAAGTAGATCGGTGTAGCTTGGTTTCGGAATCAATTGGGGAAATTCCCGAACCCGTTCATTACTACACTCAACAAGCCGCACTGAAAGAAACAAAACTGTTCTTTCCTGATTACAAAGAAATTTATTCAGAAGTGCAACAAATCAATCTGCAAAGATTGGATAAGGCTTGGAAGAAATGGAGAGTTCCAGATAAGAGTGGAAAGAGAGGAGGACGACCCAAGTTCAAGAAAGCGGGACAATTGCGCTCCTTTGAGTTTTCCAGAGTGAATCATCCGAAAGCCACGATTAAGTTTGATGGTAAAAACTTAATAACAACGCGGTTGGGGATAATTCCGGTTATTGTTCATCGTCCTATTCCTGAAGGGTTTGAACTCAAAACTGCATCTATCGTCAAGAAAGCTGATGGTTATTATGTCTGTTTGACCGCCAAAGACGAACAAGTTCCCGAACCCTTACCCCTAGACAAAATCAAAACAGCAGTAGGAATTGATGTAGGGTTAAAAGAATTTTTAACCTCATCTGAGGGTAAAACCGTTGCCATTCAGCAAGCCTATCGCAAGGTACAAAATCATTTAGCTCGTCAGCAAAGGAGA
>JBKHDX010000121.1:0-14140 GCA_046541115.1 Spirulinaceae cyanobacterium
GGGAATTGAATTTGTAAGCTTATTGAGTCCGTATTAATTTTTACGAGGAATTCTCTCGCACTTGAAAGAGTGTCTTGTAATGTTGCGATACAGGATGGTAAAGTTTCTGGAGTCGCGTCAAAACAAGCTTCAGATGCAGCAAATAAATGTTGTCGCAGAGTAGAGACTAAGTTGTAGTTAATCTCTGTTGTTAAACTAGAATTATCTGCATTTTCTTGGCTGAATAAGAGTTCAATGACTTCAATTTTAGCGGTTTGGTATTGAATGTTACGGACAATTTTGAGAAGATTCATAAATAGTATTTAAGCAATAGGAATAATATTATTTCGCTCGCGAGTTATGGTAAGCGTATCGTGAGAGTTATTCTCAGGCCAAGTTCTCAGAATAATTATAAATGACTGAGGAAATGCAGTTAAACAAGATAATTAATCAAACTGTGAAGTCTTTGCAGCCTGGGATTGAGTTGGATTTACACTTCGATTAACTGGATTGAGTTCTATTGCGATCGCGCCCCTTCCCGATCTTTGCTAAACTTTTTGAGCAACCTCGTCTTATTGTTGGCGGTAGGGCTTTTCTGGGGGGTTGAGTCTCCCGAAAAGTCGCGATTCTCTCAAATCCTATTCCCTCAAGAACATTGTTATTACTGTATGCAAGCTTATTCTCTGATTGCACCCGCTAAAATTAATCTACACTTAGAAATTATTGGCGATCGCGCCGATGGTTTCCATGAATTGGTCATGGTACTGCAAAGCATCAGTTTAGCCGATCGCATCGAAATCGCCGCCAACAACACTCCCACGATTCGGTTGTACTGCGATCGCCCCCAAATGCCTCCCCAAGAGCAAAATTTAGCTTACAAAGCGGCTCAACTGATGACACAGCAGTTTCCCCAAGCTTTTGCGAGTCACGGAGGCGTTGACATTACCATCGATAAACAAATCCCGGTTGCGGCAGGTTTAGCGGGAGGCTCGGCCAATGCGGCGGCGGTATTAGTCGGGTTAAACTTATTGTGGAACCTGGGTTTAACTCAGCCAGAATTGCAGATTTTAGCGGCACAGTTGGGGTCTGATGTGCCATTCTGTGTAGCTGGGGGAACCGCGATCGCGACGGGCCGCGGCGAAAAACTCGACTCTATCGAGTCCCCTCACGATCTTTGGGTGATTTTAGCAAAATATCAGAGTTTAGAAGTCTCTACCGCCTGGGCGTATACCACCTATCGCCAAAAATTCGGCGACACCTATTTAAAAGACGACGAAAGCATCCAAGCCCGAGCCAGTCACGTTCATTCTAGTCCTCTCCTCGACGCGATCGCCCACCAAGACGGCGCAAAAATCGGTCAATTATTGCATAATGACTTAGAAAAGGTTGTTTTGCCCCAATATCCCCAGGTCGCTGACCTCAGAGCCGCCTTCAATCGGCCTGAAGTCCTGGGAACCATGATGTCGGGCAGCGGCCCCACAGTTTTTGCCCTGTGTGCCACCCAAGCCGAAGCCGAGAAAGTGGCCGCAACGGTGAAACAAACCCTCAACAACCCCGATTTAGGGATTTGGGTCGCTCAATTTACTGCCCACGGCATTCAGGTTGAATAACAGTCAAAGGGCGTGTAGGGGCGGGGTTTCCTCGCCCAGAGGAATTACCAATTACCAATCGAGGGAATAAGAGCGACAACAAATAACCAGTAACCAGTAACAAATAACAAATAACCAATGAAAATTAAGAGGGAGACTTAGCCGCCTTTTTTTGCTTTCCCTTCTTCTTAGCCCCTTTCTCAGCTTTTTTAGCAGCTCGTTTTTCCGCTTCTTTTTGTTGCCGTTCCTTGGCTTGTTCTTCGGCGATTTTATCTAAATAATAGTGATAATCGCCGTTATAAACCAGGAGTTCCCCGTCGCGAATCTCAACAATTTTATTCGCGACTTTGGAAATAAAATAACGGTCGTGGGAAACAATAACCACAGTGCCGTCATATTCCTGTAATGCGGTTTCGAGCATTTCTTTAGCGGGAATATCTAAATGATTGGTTGGCTCATCTAGTAGTAATAAGTTAGCTGGATGTAGTAGCATTTTGGCTAACGCTAACCGAGCTTTTTCACCACCACTTAAAGCGCCAACGGGTTTAAAAACCGTATCGCCACTAAAGAGAAAGCGTCCGAGTAAAGTGCGGACTTCTTCGTTTTTCCAATCGGGGACTTCATCGTGAATAGTATCAATAGCGGTTTTATCTAACGCCAGGGCTTCCGCTTGATTTTGCTCGAAATACCCCGGAATCACGTTATGTTTGCCAATTCCGACCCAACCCTCGTCCGCTTCGTGCATCCCCATAATAAGGCGCAAAAGAGTTGATTTTCCGGCACCATTAGGGCCGAGAAATGCCACGCGATCGCCCCGTTCAATTAATAGGTTTGCCTCTAAAAATAAGATGGTATCGTCGAAAGTATAAGTCAAGTTTTCAATTTTAATCACTTCCAAACCACTGCGGGGGGCAGGGGGAAAGCGAAATTTCAACGACTTTAAACTACCGGTTGGGGCTTCAACTTGTTCGATTTTATCGAGTTGCTTTTCCCGACTTTTCGCTTGGGTGCTGCGAGTTGCACTAGCGCGGAAACGCTCAATAAAGACTTCTTGTTTGGCGATTTCTTTTTGTTGTCGTTCGTAAGTCGCCAGTTGTGCGTCTTGATTCTCGGCTTTTTGTTGTAAATAAGCCGAATAATTGCCCAAATAAACCGTAGAAATGCCCCGTTCGGTTTCCACAATTTTAGTACATAAGCGGTCTAAAAACTCGCGATCGTGGGAAACAATCACCATCGGCGTATTGAGAGACTTGAGGTAGATTTCGAGCCATTCAATGGTTTCTAAATCTAAATGGTTAGTCGGTTCGTCCAATAATAATAAATCTGGCGATTGTAAGAGGATTTTCCCCAAACTCATCCGCATTTGCCAACCGCCACTAAACGAGCTTACCAAGCGATCGCCATCTTCCGGTTGAAAGCCCATTTCCGGTAAAATCTTCTCAATCTGGGCTTCTAGGCCATAGCCATCTAAGGCTTCAAACTGCCGTTGTGCTTTGTCTAAGGCGTGAATCAGGCGGTCGAGTTCATCCGGGTCAGCCGTTCCCATTTCGCGGGTAATGCGCTCAATTTCGGCGTGGGTTTGATTGGCTTCAGTAAACACCGTCCAAAACTCCTCGCGAACCGTGCGAGACGGATCGACTTCAAACTCCTGGGTGAGGTAAGCCACATGAAAATCTGCCGGAGCAATGACTTCCCCCGTGGTTGGTTCCACTTCCCCCATAATGATTTTGAGTTGGGTCGATTTTCCTGCGCCATTGACCCCAACGAGTCCCACGCGATCGCGATCTTTCACCTCCCAAGTCACATCTTTGAGAACTTCGCCAGTGGGGTAAATTTTGCTAATATGTTCGAGTCGTAACATGAAATTTGTGAAGGATCGAAAAATACAGTTAAAAGCGCCGACGATACTCTAGTAAAACGCGATTTTCGCCGGAAAAATTAGTTGAACCGCGCAACAAAACATAGTCATCTAAACGATAACGAATATTAACTTGAGTGGGAATATCCGGAGGCGTTAAAAACTGCGTGACCGAAAAACCGATATTATCCGTCACATCCAGCCCCAACTCAGCCGCCACCCCAAAGGTCTGAGTCCGTCGATCGTCATCGGGAACGGGACTAGGGTAAATGCGGAACTCGCTCAAGCCTAACGCATCGCCGAGGGTATTTTGCAAACCGCCAAATAAAGCATTCCCCGCCAAATTCGCCAAACCAATTCCCGCATCTTCCCCCTGAAACGCATTAATAAAACCACCGCCTAATAAAGCTAAAATCTGCGCTTCACTGCGGGGAGGCGTACTTTCTAACTCCAGTACCGATCGCACCCGTCGCTGGGAAGCAATTCCCGGTTCAACTTGCAACGCCGCAATCAAATCCGACGCAAAACCATTCACTATCGCTTCAACGCGGACGGTTTCGACCGTTCCCACATTAATTTGAGAATCGCGAATTTCCGTTGAAAACGGCGTAGTACTCGAAACCGGACTGCGAGTTCCTTCGATGACATTCCCCACCAACTGCAACTCCAAGCGGGGGTCGAGTCCTGATTCTGGGCGGAAACTGGCAATATTAGGATAACCCCGATCCAGGCGTAACTGGGTGGCAAACAAGTTGACATCACCTCTAGGTAACTCCACAATCCCACTGGCCGCTAAATTCGAGACCGGCCCGTCTAACGTAATCGTGCCATCGGCGACAAAGTTTAACACCAACGGCACATCTAAACGCAACCCATCGGCCAGCACCAAATCCAAATTATCCAACGATAAAGCGCTCAAAATTTGATTAGTTTGACCGCCACCGCCTTCCACAGCACCGCCTCCGAGGCTCGCTAAACCGCCTAGTAACACTCGGCCTTCAGACAAGCGTACCGTTCCCCCCACCACCGGGTCTAATACTGCCCCTGTGAGTTGCACTGCGCCCCCCACCTGACCATCATAAAGCCCTTTGATATTAACGGCCAGAGTATCGAGGTCGAGAGTAAGGGGGTTTTCAACGGCTCTGGGGGTTTCGAGGGGCAGTCGTCCTGTTAAAATGACATCACCGCCACCAAACTCGCCCCGTACATCTTGGGCGGTAATATCGGTGAGGTTAAAGACAATATCGCCGTTGATGTTGGTCACGGGTTCGGGTAAAAACAACGAAGCCACCACCGCATTATCTAAAGAAATAATGCCATTAGCCCGCAAACCCAAAATGCGATTTTCGTCCTGGTCGTAGCGTCCGGTAATATCTAAATCGACTTCACCGTTACCGTCCTCCCAAGTGACCGCCGCATTGGTCAGGGCGTTGAGAACCGCCAAGCCACTATTGGCCAGGGTGAGATTCAAGTTAAATACATTGCTATCGGGGGTAACTGCATCCCCCAAGGGGAACTGATAGGGAAAACTGCCCGTAACTTGCAAAGGTTCAGTGTCTGCGGCCAGGATGCTTTCGAGGAAAAAGGTTAACCGCGCATCACCGTAGCGAAAACTGCCCTGGGTGGCTTCGATTTGTTGATTATTGAGAGTTGCGTCAACGACCGTGAGTTGACCCCGCGCGAGGGGGTTTTCTTGGGTACCACTGAGGTTAGCGGTGGCGTTGATAAAGCCTGTTACCCCAATATCGGCAGGGAGATTAATAAATTCTTGGACTAAAGCCACAGGTAGCTGTTCGACTTGCAGTTGACCGGATGGGGTTTCGCCGCCAATCGAACCGGAAAAAGCGACAACACCGCCATTGACTAAATCGAGTCGCACTGGGATAACGGTTAATACGCCGTCCTCAAAACTGCCAGTGGCGATCGCGTCTTCGGCCGCAAACGGCCCCCATTGCCAATTATCCCCATCAAAATCAAATTCGGCCTCAATGCCATCGCGCAGGTTTCCCGACACCACAATTTGACCGCTAACTTCCCCGGTGGCTTGAGTTAACGGCGGTAGAGGGGAAGCCGCCGCTTGTTGTTGTCGTTGAAAGCGCAAAAAGGCTTCGACTTCGGCTAAACGGCGGAGTTGTTGCAGTAGGGGTTGTCCGGTTACGTCGATAGATTGACGGGCTAAAACCGAGGCATCTTCATAGGTGGGAAGGTCGAGTAAATTGGCAAAGTCAGTCACCTCAAAAATTTGCAGGGTGGCAAACACATCTTGAATATTGCCATCATCGAGATTGAGCGCCAGATTAAAGGCTGGCCCGGTGGCGGTTTGAACGATATTACCATCGAGAACATATTCGGTATCCCCGGCAGTAAAGACTGTATCGGAAAGGGCGAGATTACCCTCAGCATATTGAAAACTGGCAGTAAAGCGATCGCCCTCAATGCGACTAATTAAGGGGTCATCTACGGTAATATTGCCCGACGCGGCGAAGGTTTCTAAATTAACGTTGAAATTCCCCGCTAAATCCCCCGAAATCGGTTGTTCGGCAAGGCGAGGGGGAATCAGTCCGGTTGGGGTCAAGTCTTGTAGTAACGCCAAGGGAAAGTCCTGCACATTGACCGCGAATAAATCCCCGTCTCGCGTCCCGGTGGCAATGGTATCGTTGACTTGGAGATTTAAAGATTCCGGGCGATAATCGGGCCCCAAAGTCAAGGCAATGCGGTCTTGTACCCCTCTCAAGTCAACGCTAATCCCTTCGCCGGGGGTGGCGGTGACGGGGCCCGCTAAACGGGAATCGAAATCTAAATTATTTACCGCTAAATCCTGTAACGCCAATGTCCCCACGGCGGTAGGATTGCGTAATGTGCCGCGAATTGTGCCGTCAAAGGCAGCATTCCCCGCGATCGCGATTTGATTCAAAGTGCGACGCACATTGAGGGGCAACGGCGCTAATTCTCGCACCTGAGCCACCAACTGAGGTAAATTCAATCCCCTGGCATCCACATCTAAGTTAAACCGTTCGACAATATCCGGGCTAATTTGTCCGGCGGCCAACGCGGTTTCGTCAATCTCGATAAAGCCACTGGCGCTTAAATTCGGGGCGCTGACTTGGGAAAGTTGCAATCGCGACCCCGTCCAAGCAAAATTAGCCGCCACGGGGCCGTTAATGGGGGCTATACCGTCGCTTAAGTTTAACTGACCGTCGGCGCGAATAGCTCCTGGGGATAAATTATCTAAACTCGCCGTTACATTAATATTGCCAGTCGCTGTCCCGGTGGCTACATCGGTTAACTGCCCCAAATCAATGCCTTGGGGACGCAACACCGCTTGTAATCTGCCTCGATTGAGCCTGATATTATCGGCGGCTAAAGTTCCCCCCGCGATCGCGATCTGACCCGAACCTTGCGCTAAAATCGCACTGGGCGAAAAATCATCAATCGTCCCACTCGCCGTAAAACGCCCGGTAATGGGGTTGTCAAAGCGGTCTTGAACGTTGGCCAGTAATCGTTGCGGTTGTAGCCCGGTGGCGTTTACAACCGTCCTCCAAGCGCCGTTATCGAGGTTGAAATCGGCATTAATTCCACCCCCGGCGATCGCGACTCGGCCCGTTCCAGTGGCCGCGATCGCGTTAATATTCAAGTTATTCAAATTGGCCGTGAGTTGGGCGGTTCCGGTTAACGAACCCAAAGACCCTTGAGCGCGAGCCAAAGCCGGGGGTAAGTTTAACCCATTGGCAAAGCGACTGAGTTGCACATTGTCTGCCGTCACATCCGCCCGAATTTGCGTTCCTTGCAGGCTTACATCCGTCACCCGTACCGTCCCACTCGCCACATCCAAACCAAGGGACCCTGACCCGGCTAAGTTCTCTACAGGCAATCCCTGAGCGTCCCCGTCTAAGCGTCCCGAAACTGCCAAACGTCCCCCCAAAGTTCCCAAGGGATCCAGGGGAACATTCGGCGGTACAAAGTCCGACACGAGGTTTTCGGCTTGGACTCCCGATGCAATCAAATTGAGGCTAAACTGACCGTTATTCAAGCGCAGATTCTCGGCTAAAAGGGTGCCTCCTGCGACGTTGAGATTCACAAACCCCGCCGCCTCTAACGTCGAGAGGGCAAAGTTTTCCACAGAACCAGATACATCAAACGCCGCCGTTGCCGTCCCGATTTCCCCTTGTAACCTTGGGGGAACCGTTAAAAAGCGCGTGGGCTGTACTCCGGTTGCCCTCACCGTACCGCGCCAGCGACCATCTTGTAACGCAATGTCGCTAATATTAACCGTACCACCGCCTAAAAGCAGATTACCCGCAACATTTGCCCGTAAATCTTCAATTTTGGTCAGCGGCCCGAAAACCTGGACTTGGGCCGAGACGGGGCCGATTTCTAGGGGTAAATCGTCTGTGTAGAGGGCAGCGAGTTCGTCTCCGGGTACGTCCCTCACGTTTAAATCTAAAATCAGGCGGCTTTCTCGATCTTCTTGGCCTAAAATCGCTTGACCTTTCCCCGCGATCGCGCCCCCCAAGACCGGCTCTGCGGTAAATTGTTGTAAAACCAGGGTACGACTGGCCACAGAAAAGGCTAAATCGGCGCGGACTTCGGCAAAATCGACCTTATCAATCGTAATTCTGCTGGTATTGTCAATTGTCCCAGTAATGAGAGGGTTATCTAAAGGCCCGGTCATGTTGAGAGCGACTTGTACCGCCCCGGTTGCAGGGATGGGGGGGTCTTCTAAATCGAAGGTGGTTAAAAGTTCCTCAAAGGTGGCCGTTTCGGTAACAGCCGCGAGATCGTAGCCGGATTCGAGGTCAATTTGTCCCCGGAGATCGGCGGTAATTTCACCGATTTGGGTGTTGAGTTGTTCAACGAAGATAATGCGATCGCGAAAGCGAAATCTGCCATTTGTATCGGTAATTGCTGGCAGTTGAATGGGCAGATTATTGAGAAAATAAAAGGGCGATCGCTCCTCAATCGGCACAGATTCAGGAGTTGGCGGATTTTGCGGTTGTTGAGCTTGAGCATTCAACCCGGCTAAGGTTAACACCCCTTGAATTTCCGGTAATTCTTCAGTGGGATTACCGTTGAGTTCGATGTCTACATTGGTTCCCACCGTCCCCGATTGCACATCTAACGGAACATTGAGCAAGCGACTGAGATAGGATAAACTCAAATCCTGAGCCGTCAGCGCCACTTTCCCTTCCCATTCTCGCCACTCCACCGTCCCGTTGACATCAAACTCCCCACCGCCGACCAAAGCGCCTTCTACGTCCGCTTCAATGACGTTGTAATCTTCGTAGGTATAGATAATCGCGCTTGGAATAACAAACTCGATGGGTTCGTTAAATTCATCTTCGCCGATGCTTTTAACTAAAGCGACTTCTCCATCCCGCACCCGAATGGTATGCACATCAATCTCAAGGGGCCCTTCTTCTTCTCGTTCTCTGAGGGTAATTGCGAGCCATTCCCCATTAAAATCTTCCTCGATATAAGCATCCGGCTCGATCAGAGTAATATCGAGGGCAAGGGTGCGTTCGGTAATCAGGCGCATTAAATCGAATGTAACATCCACCGCTTCGACAATCGCCCGATCTGGGTCGTCGGTCGTCGGCGGAATTTCTGTTTCCCCAAACCGTACCGATCCTAACGTCAAACTTTGCACTTCCCCTAAATTCACCGGACGATCGACGGCATTAGTGAGAATCCGCGAAATTTGGGGAGTGAGTTGTTGTTTGATAATAAACCAACTCACAGCGATACCACCGCTAACGGTTGCGATCGCCGCCAAACTCAGCCAAAACCACCACCGCCGCCTGCGTCTAGGGGATGGGGATGGCTGTTCGTCAGGATTATTGGACTCAGGTTCGTTATCGGGATTGGGAAGTTGTGTCATCGTTTTGTCTCACACCACACTTTTGCCCGGAGGACGGCACCAAAAAATTTATCTTGCAATGTTAAGATTCAGGATACGTTAAGAACTGTTTTTCGAGGATGGTTCTGGGTGAGGATTTTCATAAACATCGGCTTTATTGTATAGAAAGACAAATGTCTGAATTGAGGTTTGAGTCGCGATCGCTGCAATTATTTCCCCCCACCCTTCCAGAAATTGACCCTCAAACCGTACAAATTTGGCAATCCGATCTCACGGGGAGCGATCGCGAATTGGCCGCTTGGCGCAATACTTTGTCAGACGACGAGAAAGAGCGAGCCGATCGCTATTGTTTTGACCGAGATGCCATTGCTTTTGTTGCCGGGAGAGGGCAGTTGCGATCGCTTTTGGGACAATATCTCAATCTCGCCCCAACCCAGATTAAATTTATTTATAGCAAAACCGGCAAACCCCAACTCGATCCCAGGTTAAACCCTCATCAATTGGTGTTTAATGTCTCTCACTCTCGCGATCGCATTGTCTATGCCATTAGTCGCGATCGTTGGGTGGGAATCGATCTCGAAGCTATCCGTCCCATCCCTAAGCTACAACAACTGGCGGATCGCTTTTTTACCCCCTACGAAGCAAAATCCTTACAAGCTTTGCCTCCCCACCACCAACAACTGGCATTTTTGCGGGGTTGGACTCGGAAAGAGGCGTTTTTGAAAGCAACAGGAGTCGGAATTGCCCAACTCCAAGCCGTCACCGTTTCCCTTTCTCCCGACGATCCGGCGCTGTTGCAAGTTCCCCCCAACGAACTCTTGAAAGATTGGCTATTGTGCGATCTTCCCTTACCTGCGGGTTATGTCGGCGCGATCGCCCTCAAGGGCAAGCCCATTCACTTACAAGGCTTTCATCTCAAGCCTTAATCTTGCAACAAAGACCAATCCGTCAATCCCCACTCTATATCCCCTAATACAGACTCCATCAAATTACTATAACTGTGCTTCTGGGGGATTTTGGGATTGAGAAGAATCGTCTCCAGAGGGGGAGCGATCGCTTGGAGAGTTGTGGGAGTGGGGACTTTTCCGTAGAGCTTTAACAGATTTAAAAGACATCCGGGTGGGAATGGGAGTACGCGGTTGTAAGCCTTGCAGCACTTCAGAGAGTTGTAACGCTTCGAGGGGCTTGGTTTCGCGGATTTTGTGCCACACCGAACGAGACATCAACAGGGTGTGTTCGATGCGTCGTGCGCCGAGTTTTTCGAGGTATTCTTCCCGTTCGGGCTGATAATCGGCAGAAGCCAGTTGCAGGGATTGGGGAGGATAGTTTTGGACGATTTGCGACATTTGGGAGAATAATTCGGCATAAAGCCAAGTATAAGCCGGATGAACTGTGATTTCAGCTTGATGGGGCTTGTTACCGTCTTTACACACTTCTAAGCTAAAGTAACCAATGGCGGCTTTGCGTTGGGGTTCAAAAACATAACCCGTCACAATTTCGCTGCTGGCTAAACTTTGTTGAATTTGTTGGCAAACTGAGCCAAAGAGATTTTGTTTAAAATCGTTGATATGACGGTCAAAAACTTGCCGTAATAATGGCGGCATAGAAACCGTATCAAGCTGATACAATAGTTTGGCATCGGCGTTACTCACCGGCAGAAGGTTGGGCAGTTGGGGTTCGTGTTGTGCGAGTTGTTCGAGGAGTTCTGGCGCGATCGCCCAATAAGTCATTTGTGCCAAAGGTTGAAAGCCATTTTGACGATATAACGCTAAGGTGCGTTTATGATTGACATTGACTTCGAGAAGCCATGTGCGAGCTTCGACAATATGCTCAAAACAATGCCGAAGCAACTGCGAACCGATGTCACTAAAACCGTCTTTTTGGAGTTTAACCTCTGTGTCAGTAACCACTCGATCTACCCGCCAAGTGCTGCGGGTGCTATTAAAGGGGGAAACTTGAATTACACTAACCACTTGCTGATTTTCTTCGGCCACAAAGCCACAGAAGTAGTATTGATAGGGATTGGGAAACCAGCTTAAAAGTTTAAACAAGCCGTACCAACGCCGGGTTGTTTGCAGCTTTTGGTTAAGAGCAATTGAGCAAGTATTGGGTTCGATCTCACAGGCTTTCGCAGCTAGGGCTTCGAGAGCTTCGAGGTCTCGATAGTGACAAGGGCGAATGATAAGTTTAGAGTTGGGCGAAACAGGTACTGTCATGTTTAACTTTCAATTTCAGCAAGCGAGGGGCTAAACCCCAGGGGCGGACGGGTAGTTCGCGAGAACTTGTCTTTATCTTATCTATTTTGGCAACAATCCCTAGGGGGGATTTGGTTCAGTGAGCCTCAGCTTGCTCTCGGAAAAGATAAATTTGAGGAATTTTGTCAAACAATTGGCATAAATGTTCATAAACATTTGTAAACTATTAACTAGACAAATTAGCGCGATCGCAACTTTGCCAGCCTTCTCCTGACACAGTAAAACCTGAAAGGGCTTGCGTCCGGGCAATACAAACGCGATACCAAAAAAAGTTCAAGAGGTATAGATTTTAATGAAACTATCGCTGATTACAGAACGTGCATTACTGATTGGTCATATTATTTCAATGATATTTGGGTTAGCCGGATTGTTACTGGTCTTGCCTAATGGGGATTTGATTGCCAGCTTATCCCCCTCCGGTCAAACCCTGTTTAGGTGGTCGATGGCAGGCGGCGGAGTGGTGTATATGCTCTTGGGAACCGCCGCCGTCGCTTTTTATGCTTACCGTACCATCGGCCGCTGGCATTGGCTCACCTTCATGTTCCCCGCAATTTTCTTATCTTTAGGCAGCGAACTCCTCGGCACTAGCACCGGATTTCCCTTCGGTCATTATCGCTACCTCAGTGGCTTGGGGTATAAAGTTGCCGACTTAGTACCCTTTACCATTCCTTTGTCTTGGTTTTATCTGGGTTTCTGTGCTTATGTTTTAGCGCGGGCTGGACTGCGTACCCTGAAGTTACCCCGTTGGGCTTATTTAAGCTGCGCGATCGCGTTGGGGTCTTTGTTACTCACCTCTTGGGACTTTGTTCTCGACCCCGCTATGAGCCAAACTACCGTTCCTTTCTGGATTTGGGAACAACCCGGCGCGTTTTTCGGAATGCCTTACCAAAACTTTGTGGGTTGGTTGGGAACCGGAATTGTCTTTATGACCGTGGCGACTTTATTTTGGCAAAAATCCCCGATTCATATTTCTACTAAGACTTTGACTTTCCCCTTGGTGGTGTACCTCAGCAACTTGGCCTTTGCCACCGTGATGAGCGTTTGGTCGGGTTTCTGGGTTCCGGCGCTTTTAGGCTTGATTGTCGGCGTGTTTCCTGCCATTCTGTGTTATAGCTTGGCCACGCGCATCCAAACGCCCTCTGACAGTCTGCCTCAAACGGCAACTGACGCGATCGACCGCGATACTGTCAAAGTCCCTGTGGCTTAAATCCCATCGAGTTGGCATGATTGCTGGTTCGTTCCCCGTACTTTTGAGGACGGGGATTTTTCAATCTCCTAAAAACCAATAACCCCTAACAATTTCGTGTTTGTTCCCGATTTCCCCTCAGAAACTCTCATTAGTGCCGTATCGCTGCTGATTTTAGTCTTGACTGTCCCTGCGATCGCGATTTTTCTGTCTCGCTTATTCAAAGGCCCGCAACGCCGTCCACCGGTAGCCCCTCAACGCACCACCCTCGAGCAGTTGGCTAAAGTGAGTGTGGTGGTTCCCACTCTCAACGAAGTCGATCGCGTCGGGCCTTGTTTAGCGGGACTCAGCGCCCAAAGTTACGAAGTGCGCGAAATTTTAATCGTTGATAGTAACTCCACGGACGGCACGCGGGAATTAGTTAAAGATGCGGCACTGCAAGACCCCCGCTTGCGCTTATTAACCGACGACCCCCTTCCGACAGATTGGATCGGTCGTCCTTGGGCGCTACACAACGGCTTTTTGAGGAGTTCCTCGGAGAGCGAGTGGATTTTGGGGGTGGATGCCGATACACAGCCTCAACCGGGCTTGGTGGCGGGTTTATTGGCGATCGCGCAAGCGGAAGATTACGATCTTGTCTCTTGTTCGCCGCAATTTATTCTGGAATATCCGGGGGAATGGTGGCTACAGCCAGCTTTGTTGATGACGTTGCTGTATCGCTTCGATCCGGCAGGGACTCCGAATCCCCAAGGCGATCGCGTCATGGCCAACGGCCAGTGTTTCTTTTATAAGCGGTCGGTTTTAGCGGCATTAGGGGGCTATGAAAGCGCGAAACGATCTTTCTGCGATGATGTTACTTTGGCCCGTTATGTGGCGACCCAGGGCTACCGGGTGGGTTTTCTCGACGGCAAGAATATTATTAAAGTGCGGATGTATGAAGGTTGGCGCGAAACCTGGATTGAATGGGGGCGATCGCTCGATCTCAAAGATGCTTGTTCCCCAGCCCAACTCAGTAACGATCTTTGGGTCTTACTTTCTGCCCAAGCCTTACCTTTGCCGTTAACCTTGGTGGGATTGGGTTTAATGGCGGCGGGGTATTCTGCCTTGCCTTTGATGCTATTAACGGGCATTAACGGCTTACTGGTGGCGATTCGTTGGGCATTGCTATTCGCGATCGCGCCCTCTTATGATTGGTCAAACGCCACCCCTGCATCTTGGCTGTTTTGGCTTTCTCCCCTGGCCGACCCAATAGCGGTTTTCCGCATTTTCCTTTCTGCCCAAACTCAGCCGAAATCGTGGCGAGGCAGGAGTTATTCAGTTATCAGCACCTAAGTGGAACGTTTTCCCGATAATTGACTGGTTTTTTTGTTGTTTGTTGTTTGTTGTTTGTTGTTTGTTTTTCCTGTATTGCGGGAG
>JBKHDX010000122.1:0-13975 GCA_046541115.1 Spirulinaceae cyanobacterium
TCCAGAGACTATTGTCGAAGCGGTGAATCAAATCGAGGATGGGGCGGTGTTGAAAGGACTACATCGACAAGCGATTACCGTGGCAACGCTGACGGATTTTCAGGGGTTGTTACCGTCGCAAGCTGAAGATGGGGATTCTTCAGAAAGTTAGTTATTCAAAGCGAAAACGACTTCGCATTACAGGGTCAAATTCAATGGCGCAGCTTGGAGGATTGGTACTGTAATCACACATATAAATGGCTAAACAATCCGCTCGCTGGTCAAACAGACGTAAATTGTAACCATAGTCCCGCGCAACGGCTCCGAAATGATGAATAAAGCTATAGTGTTCGATATAGTTAAGACTTGACCAGAGTTGCCGATTGATAATGAGATCGATTTGTTGTTCTTCGGGATAAGCAATCCAGTTGTCAATCATTTTGTTGGGGCCGAATTGTTGAGCGGCCCACCATAAACTCGGTTGAGTCATGGTGTCGGGGTCGAAGGTGTAGGCGGTGATCCAGTTGGGGGATTGGGGTAAACCCTCCCTGGTGAAAACGTCAGGGTCGAGGGTACAGGTGTCAAATTTGGCGGGTTTGGGGGTAGTTGTATCGGAGGTTTGCGCGATCGCGTGACCGGATAAAATCATGGGAGTATAAAACCCCAAGGCGATCGCGAGTATTTTTGAATAGGATATCATCGGTTATCTTCGCTCTCAAGTTTAATTTTAGCCCCAGAGACGACGACGAGGCGACCCGTTGAGTTTTTTGTGAGTATCTCGCAGTAAAGCGGGAATATCGAGATTTTCGGGACAGCGAGGCAAACAATCGCCGCAATCGGTACAGCGATCGCCTTTGCGCCCCCAAAACCAATGACCCGCGTTTTCAAACATTCGATAACGATACTGACCAAAATCGGTCATATCATAAGCCACCGCAAGATTGCGTAACCGTAACACTTCGGGAATGTTAATCGTTTCTGGACAAGGCAAACATTGATAACATTGACGACAGCGATCGCGACTAAGTTTCGTTTCGGCTTGGGCTTCGAGACGCTGGAAAACCGCTTGTTCTTCTTCGGTAAGGGGGCCCACCTCATCCCCATAGCTCAAAGGTTCGTGCAATTCTTCCGGCTTTGCTGCCCCGACGCTGAGGGTCGTAATGCGGCGATCGCGCCACAAAAAGCGATAATTTAGCTGTAGGGGCGAAAAGGGCGCACACAACTGTTTTAAGGTTTCTGGCGGGGTGTACAGTTGGCCACCTTTGTCCGCCGGAGAAATAATAAACACCCCCATATCTTTGGCCGCAGCGAGGGCGATCGCGGCTTCGTTGCGCTGCCAAAAATAATAATAATGCAGGTTGACAAAATCAAACAAATCTGTATTAATTGCCGCCAAAATGATTTCTAGGGGCGCATGGGTTGAAAAGCCGACAAATCCTACCTTTCCTGCCTTGATTGCTGCTCGAATCGCTGCCATACAGCCATTGGGTTGCTGTACCCAAGCCAGATGTTCCTCAGTATTAATGCCGTGTAGGGCTAAATTATCAATGTAATCTACGCCCAAGCGTTGCAGGGAAGTTTCGATTCCCCGTTGCATGGTTTCCCTGTCGGGAGTGGGGGGGAGTTTGGTGGTGATGTGCAGTTGCGCTTTCTTGGGCAAATCCCGCAAACCCTGACTCAAATAAACCTCGCTTTGGCCGTATCCTTGGGCGGTTTCGATGTGATTTACTCCCCAATCCACGGCTTCAGCTAGAGTACGACTGGCGACTGCGGCCGAACTCAAGCAGCGCATTGTACCCAAAGAAAATACCGAAAGTTGTAAATTCGTTTTGCCAAAACGCCGATATTGCATAATTTTAGAATTGAACCGCAAAAGAGGTTAGTTTCGTCCCCCTTGTCCCACTCCCCACTACTACTGCCCACTATCCACTGCCGATAACGGTTTTAATAACAGGCTTTAAGACTCGTTGCTGCTGCTGCGGCCCCGTTCGATAAAATCTTCGGGACTCAGATTCGAGACAAAATCCCGAAACGCTTGGCGTTCTTCTTCGTCTGCATCGCGATCGACCGGAATCGAAGCATCAGCGACCACTTCTTCCATCACCCAGATCGGGCTATTGGTTCGCAGGGCGATCGCAATTGCGTCACTCGGACGACAATCAATTTCTTTTTTGACCTCTCCTTGACGCAAACACAAAACCGCATAAAACGTATTATCTTGCAAAGAATGAATAATAATTCGCTCTAACTTCATCTGCCAAGTTTCAAGCAGATTGTAAATCAAATCGTGGGTCAACGGGCGAGGCGGTTTTTGCCTTTCTAACGCGCCAATAATTGCTTTTGCCTGATCCTGACCAATATAAATCGGTAACGCGCGGCGGTCAGAACTATCTTTGAGTAGAACAATCGGGCTGCGGGTTACAGCATCTAAGGCAATTCCGGCAACTCTCATTTCAATCATCGGCTTAATCTCTAGAATACTAGAACACTCTCGGTATTATCGAAGCTCGCGCAAAGATCGCTTTTGGGTGCAAAACGGAGGAACTGTCTTTTCCAAGTATGCCCCAGTATGGGATCGTTACAACGATAACTTTAGAAAAAAAACATATCGCATATTACAGTTAAGGATAGAACTTTCCTGGCTTTGGGCGGTCGCGATCGCATTTTCCTTTTTCCATTTTGTCTGTAAAGTTACCAGTTTGACATTTTTCCTTCCCACCTATTTTGCCATTTTGCTGTTTTTAGTTTCCCCTAAGTTTCATGTTCACCGGATTAATTGAAGCCCTCGGTCAAATTCAACCCGAAGATGGCGATCGCTTTGCGATTACCGTCCCTCACGTCCCCTTGTTTCCAGAAGCTTTAGAAATTGGCGAAAGTGTCGCGGTTGATGGCGTATGTTTAACCGTCGAAAAAATTTTAGCGCAAGGTTTTGTGGCAACGGCTTCCCCCGAAACCCTCAAACGTAGCCGTCTCGGTCAACTCATTCCCGGACGCGATCGCGTTAACCTCGAAACGGCTTTACGGGTAGGAAGTAAACTCGGCGGCCATTTTGTTTCCGGTCATGTGGACGGGGTGGGTCAACTCCTCGAATCTCGTTCGACACAAAAAGCCTGGGAAATGTCTTTTACTGCCGTTCCTACCCTCACGGAACAATGGGATCGACATATTGCCCGTTATTTGGTTCCCAAGGGCAGCATTGCCGTGAATGGGGTAAGTTTAACCGTGGTTGAATGCGCCGCCGATAACCGTTCTTTTTCCGTCGCTGTGATTCCCCATACTTATGCTGAAACCAATCTGCGCGACCTCACTCCCGGCAGTTGGGTCAATCTCGAAAGCGATATTTTAGGGAAATATGTCGATAAGTTGCTGAATTTCCACAATTCCTCCCAGCAAAGCGAAGATTTAAGCCTGGCTTTTCTCGCAGAACACGGTTATATCTAGGTTGTTGGTTGTTGGTTGTTTGTTATTGGTTATTGGTTATCGGGAAAACGTGACCGTGATTGTGCTGATAACTGATTACTAATGACTGATTACTGAAAAAGGTTGCCAAGATTCGCAGCGATAAGCACTATCCCAAAACAGCCATTCTAAACGCGCTGAGGTGATAAACGCTGTTTGCATCAATTGGCGTACCGAATCTGTGGTTTCGAGGGCGACAGCATCGGTAAGGGCGATCGCCTTCTCAACCACGTCAGCAAATTCTGTTCCGGCATAAGTATCGATCCAGCGTTGATAAGGATTGTTAACAACGGCGCGATGGGCAATCTTTTGACCGATTTCCTGATACAGCCAAAAACAGGGGAGTAATGCCGCGATCGCTTCTTCGTAACGTCCTACTGCTGCTGTGGCCAGGAGAAAGTTAGTATAAGTAAAACAACCGGGGGCTTTTGTGGTCACAGGTTGGATATTATATTCTACGAAATAAGCTTCATGTAATTCTCGTTCGGCGACAATTGCCCCGCTTGCAAATTCGAGAAAGGCCACCACGCGATCGCCCTCTGTACAGCGAGTCCCCACCAAGGCCAAAGCCCGCGCAAAATCAATTAAATATAACGAATCTTGTTGCAGATAAAACTGAAAGCGCTTCGGGTCTAATGTGCCTTTTTCTAATCCTTGATTAAAGGGATGATCGAGGGTTGCTTGATAAATTGGGACAATTTCTTGCCACAGTTGAGAGGTGAATTTCATTGTTATTGGTTATTGGTTATTGGTTATTGGTTGTTGGGTGTTGGGTGTTGTTAATTGGTAATTGTTAATTGGTAATTAACGCCAAGAGCGCCAAACCGAGCGACTTTGACCAAATACACCGAGTAAAATACCGATTAAACTGTTGTAGTTAAACGGTAATAAAACATCTGGTACTAACAAAGACTTAACCCATAAACAAACCACCAAACATAATACCAACGCCCACAAACTGCCAAGATTGAGATAAACTTGTTCTCTGCGCCAAGTTTGACAAAGATATACTCCCAAAACCCCTAAACCCACCGCCGCTAAAACGGGTAAAATAACAGCAAAGACACCCGAAAACAAAAGGGTTAAAACTTGTCGAACGCCCGCGAAATTTTGCGCTGACCAGATTAATAAAAATTCAACCATAATCGCGATCGCGATTGTCAAACCCGCCACCTGAAATAAAGGTAACCAAGGCTGTCTTTTAAAAGCACCAAAAGGATCGTTCATTAACTTAAGACGGCTCGTAGCACGCCAATTACAACAGGTTTGCCATAAAATTTAGTCCGATTTCCTACCATATCAATTGAAATTACATCGCCGTGTCGCTTTTTACCTTTAAAGCGAAAGCTCAAATTCGCAGCATGACCTAGCAAACAAGAATTGAGTTTGTCTGCAAAAAACTGATAATCTTTGGGGGCAACCAACTCAAACACGGACTCCATCGACGCTAATTTCTCAAAAGGATAATCAAAAATATCGGCTAAGGCTTGATTGGCATATAAAAACTTACCCCCATCATCAATGATATAAACGCCTAACTTATCTAAAGATTCTGGTTCGATGAGGGGTTCAGCCAGGGGTTTTGATGGGGTTATCGGAAAAGGACTAACAGATTTTGGGCGGTTGTTTTGGACATACAACCGAGCATTATCTAAAACTAACGCCATCGAGGTTGTACAAATCTTTAATAACTCCACCGTATCGGCGGTAAAGTGATGGATTTGAGGATGGGTTAGGGTCATCAAGCCCAATAAAACTTTGCCCCGCAGTAATGGCAAACACAAAGCCGATCCCACGCGATAGGGTTGTTTATCTAAAGTAATCCAACGTTCATCTCGACGGGTATCTTGAACCCAAGCGGTTTGGCGATTTCGCACCACCCAACCCGCTAATCCTTTGTCGAGGACTTGACCGATTAAATTTTCTTTGCGTTCGCGAATGGTAGCCCCCCGGGCCAAAATGCTTTCGGTAACTAAGCCTTCAGGATTGAGTAAAAATAAGCTGCATTCTTCGGCTTGGGAGAGTTTGCTGGCAGTATTGGCCATTTGCAGCAACATCGACCGTAACATTAAGCGTCCTGTTGCGGCTTGTCCCATGGCCACCAAGGAGCGCACCAGATTGTCTTGGGCTTCAAAAGCCATTTTGATCTGTTTGAGGTTTTGGACTTCTTGACGGAGGGTTTCCACTTCGACCAATAAATCTTCGTAAGAGGGGGCGCGATCGCTCATAGGAGTTATACCATCAATGAGTGAGAACGGGAGTTTTTTGGGGACGTTTTAGGCTTTGTTTCAGTAATTTTAACTGGTGCTGGAGATAATCTATATTTTGCGGTTGTGCGCCATAACGCCAATGAACGTAAGCCTGAGCGATTTCGGTGATAATTTCGGCTTGAGCGCTGTTAAAGTGTTCGCAGGCGTTTCGGGCGTATTCTAGGGGGGTTTGGGCGGGATGTTTGCTATATCCTTTGGTCGCCAGAAAATCGAGCATTTGACGATACAGGCGTTCGGTGGGATGGAGTTGGCCCAGTTGATGGCTATAACGCCAGCGTCGTCCGTATATCCACAGCAGCCAACCGCACAAGCCAATGCCGACGACAAGAATCGCCGCCACAATTGCCCCTAACCAACTACTGGCCGCTAAAGCCCACAGCCAGCCTAAACTCGCAGCGATCGCGCCGGTGAGAATGCGCCAGAGATAGCCTAAAAAGCTGGTAACGGGGGAGGGAAGCCAACCTGCCACCCAATGCCAAAACTGCCGCAACACGCTAAAGGTTTGGGATTCTTCAAAGGAAACGGGAATAACTTCATTACCGGGAATGGGGTCGAAGCTGTACCAGCCGTAGTTGGGAATAAAGACTTCGGTGAGGGCGTAAGCATCGGTGTTGCGAACCAGATAAAAGCCGGTAAAGGCGTTAAACTGTCCGCTACCGAAACCTGTGGTCAAACGGGCCGGAATATCGAGCGATCGCAACATCACGGTTAAAACCGTGGAAAAATGATCGGCATAACCCCCACCATTTTCAAATAAAAAGGTTTCGACTAAATCCTCACCTTCTGGGAGATTGGGGAAGTCTTTGATTTGATATTGTTGCTTCAGGGCTTGAGCGAGATACAGGGCTGTTTCGTAAGGAGAGGTGATTTCGCGATTGGCCCCGGCTAAGATTTCTTCAGCGCGATCGCGCACTCGCTCTTTAATTTCGGGTGGAATTTGGAGATAATAATTGCGGATGCGGTCTGAGTAATCGGTGGGGGCATTGGCCAAAAGTCCAAGATCGCGATACGGCACTTCCGAAACCACCGTATAGGTAAAATCTTGAATCAACGCACTGGGCGATCGCAAACTGCCTTCAGGATCGATGCCGATTTCATTGGTCGGGAAATAAATCTCGTGGGGTTCGTATAATGCCGGAATCACGTTGGGAAGGGACTCGACCACAGTATAAGTCTGAATCACCTCTTTGCGCTGACTTATGCTGTAAGCGGGTCTGAGAAAGAAGCGATAAGACCAAGACGGACGCTCAACGGTTTCTAACTGTTCGTCGCGGGAAATAAGCCAACCTTGTCCGGTGTAGCGGTCAAAGGACAAAACTCGCCAAAAACCGGGGGCTTGCGATCGCACTCGTAATATTACTTTAGGGGTTGGGGGTTTACCAATGGAACGACCTTGGTTGATTTCACTGCGAAACCCGTAATACAAATCGCTCTCACCTTCGCCATTTTCGCCCCCCTCGCCTCCTAGTCCGCTTTCTTCCCCGGTTTGTCCCCCTTCGCGCACCCCTGGGTTAAAAATACCGCGATTTTCGGGGCTAAAAGTAGAGTTTTCAATTTCTCCGGCCCCACTCACCGGAAAGGTAAACTGCTGATAACCGGGAAAACGAGGCATCAAGGCAAACAGGATTAAACCTAATGCTACAATCAACCCCAACATCCAACCCAAACGTTGCACAGATAGAGGGGAATAGCGTCGGGAAGCAGTTTGAGCGGGAGTTGGATGCTTTGAGGAAGATTTTTGCTGTTTGGGTAAGTTTACAATCAAACCCAAACGAGAGCGATAATCGAGAATTAAAACCGGTAAGCCAATGGCTAAAAATAACGCTAACATGGGCGCAAAAGCGAGGGTTTGGCTGAGGGTAGCCGCAACGCCTAATAAAATCAAGCCAATCAGCATCGAGTAGCCTAAATCGGTACGCCGGGGAAGGTCAAAGCTGTGTAGGATTTGCAGTTGAATTAACAGCATTGCCAAAACTAAACGGGTGTCATTGATATTGGCCAGTAAGTTTTGGAAAAACATCCCCAACGCCAATAACATTCCAATGGCGATCGCGAACTTAATGGTAATATTGCGCTGGTGTCGTCGATACCAACTACAAGCCCCTCCCAGTAAACTCAAGGGAATGGCCCACAGACTCATTGTGGTTTCGGCGGCGATATCGGTCGCGATAATCCCTACAATAACTAATAGTTGAACTAAAAGCCGTAGCAGGACGGATTCTTCGACTTCTGGGGCTTTTTGGATGGCTAAAAATTGTTGCCAGCGTTGTTGCCACGTTGGTTTCGCTGCGGTTTGGCTGTTCATAGTCCCTCGCGATCGCCTGTTTTCCTTTTTTTGATTTTAGATGAATCACAAGAGGACGCGATCGCCCGATCGCCAATCTGGTCTAAATCCGTCGTTTTTTAGCCCATTGCATAAACTCGATGGGAACCCCTAGAAAACGCCGTGCTACCTGAGAAGCTTTGAATTTATCTTGTAGCGAGGGGGGTAACTCTGCATATTTTACTGGCACAAAGCCCAATTTTTGATAATATTTGACTAATTTCTTACCCAAACATTCTAAATATAAGGGTTGAGTCCCTTGGGCGATTAAATGTTGCGTTAATATAGTTCCCAGGTCGCGATCGCGCCAAGGTTTCGAGACCACTAAACTGCCCAATTCTTGCGCGTCGGCAAAATTCCGCAATTGACCGCAAGCAATGACTTTCCCCTGACATTCTACAACCCAAAACTGTTGCCAGCGTAGCTGCGTGGGGTCGAGTATTGCCCCCAACACCAACCGCCGAATCGCCCAAATATCAGCTTGGGTGGCTTGACGCAGTTGGCATTGGGGGGGCAATTTCGGGCAATCTGCCATGATTAGTTTTGGGGCTTTTCTAAAATAATGGCGGCATTCCCGACTCCGTGAATCGATGCAGTGCCATCCCTATTCAGCTTATATTGCCACGTTTCACCGGGACAAGCGGTGGATGCTAAATTCGCTAAAGTTGCGGGAAATTGCTGTTTTTGTGCATATATCCCCTTGGCTTCTAAAATTAGTTTGGTTAACTCACTTTCTTGTTCGAGTTGATTGGCTTTTTGCCAAAGTTGCGTCATCTCAACCGGATGTTGTTGGTTGTCCCAATTCCACCACACCTCAGCCGACGCAACGGGAATCGCCTCAAAATCACAACCTTTGTGAGTCGAAAGTTGTTGCAAATAAGCGTTATTGGCTTGATAAGACGCGATCGCGGCGTGACGTAGATAAAGTTTCCCAAAGATGCCAGAATGGGTTAATACCGGATAATCTTGGCTGTGGGTAGTTCCTGTCCCTTCATCCATACGCCACCATTGAGAAGGACGCGCTTGGGAAGTTGCCGCAAAATCTGACGTAATTTTAGCTTGTAATCTTTTTCTAACCGTTGCCCAACAGAAACCGGAATCCCCTCAAATTTTCGCATTAATAAAGCTTGTTGGCGTACCAAGTCGAGATAATCCACTTGTTCTAAAGGAGAAACTAAATTCGCTCCCGAAAGCGCCAAATTATAAGCCGCTTCTAAATTATCTTTTGCCAGGTCAACCTTGCCTTGACGATACTGCGCGATCGCATCGAGGAGTAAAATATTCTGGACATCTTTTAAACCGCGAATACTATCGGGCATTGAAGTTGCTCCCCCATCCTGCATCCAAGCGACACTGGTTGAATAATGGGGTAGCTTGTAGAAACGCAGTAAATTCCGAATTTTAGCAATTGTATCGGCGTTTTTTTGCCAATATTCCTGTAACTGCGGCGGGGGTGGTGCAACTTCCCCTTGCGGATTCATCACAACCCCATCGAGATATTGTTGTAAAGGCGTTTGAATTTGCTTAAAAATTTGGCGATTTTCAGGAGAAATAATCGAACGCGCCCCATCGCCCCACCGCTTTAAATTTACTACCCATAAGCAAAAATCACTCACGACTCGCAGCAGGGGCTTACTACAACATACTCTCCCTTAATTCCCGACTCAACTATAGAACCCCGGTTTCTACTAGAAACCGGGGTTCTAAATCCTCCCTAACCTTCCGGTTCAATCCCCGCAGCCCGTAATTGAGCCGCTAATCGTTCAGCCCGTTGCCGTTCCGTTTCCGCTCGTTGAAGCTCTTGGGAGATACGCTCAGAAGCCCACAACAGCAAATCTCCTTGCTCATCCCACCAGCGCAACCAATCCCCCTGACGATTCTCGCGACTTCCCGACCAAACCCCCAAGAAAAGCCGCATTTCCGGCAGCCAGAAGCGGCCATCTTCGTTAGGGGATGCGAGTTGATAGCGTTGGTCGTCGTCAAGACGATAGAGTTCTAAACTTCCCGTTTGCGGATTAAAAATGCCGTAACTGGGAACTTGTAAAATGCGCTCGTAGAAGTAGAATTTGCCGGGGGGATAGGTTTCTTTAATCGAATATTCATCCCCGTCAGTCGCCGATAAAAACTCAAGAACAACTGCGGGTAATTCTCCTTGCAGTTGGGGCGTATAACTGCGAATCACTTCATCTCGCGGGACAGTAATGCGGGGAATGTACCCCCAATCCGGCGCTTTGACAACGGTTTTGTCGTTAACTGTGGCACAGATGCCATAGTTGGTACAAGTCAAGGCAGTTTCGGGCAGTCTTTCCGCGAGTTGCAGGCTTTCGGTGAGGGCTGCGGCTAGGGCAGGCTGATTAATATTATCCACGGGGTCATCAGGAAGGATAAAATCATCGGGCAATTTTTCCCAGGTAATTTTGAGAGTGTTGGGGGAGGTAATCATCAGTTATCAGTTATCAGTCAACAGTCATCAGTCATCAGTTGTTGAGGCAGTAGGTATTGGGCAGTAGGGAGGAGCAAGAACCAACAACCAACAACCAACAACCAACAACAAATAACCAATTACACTTTCTCAATATATTGATTTTCCAAGAGGAAAGCACCGCGACGAAAGCGAATCGCCCAATAATCCCCCGGACGGCGGTCGATAATAATACCTTCTTCGCCAATATCAACGACGCTGGGGGGGCGTAACATGGGCATGGGTTCTGCGGTTTTGATGTAGGACGGGAGTTGAATGACCCGCACGGTATCGCCTACGGAAAAGACTGGTTCTGTCATGGTTACAGCGATAGTAGGAAGTTTCTTCAATGCTAAACCGAATCTGTCGCCAAGAATTCTAAAACCCCGGTTTTTTCAAAAAACCGGGGTTTTGTTTTTATTGCTTTTATTGCAAGAATTTAAGGCACTTGCCAGATGCGATTGTGATATTTTTCGACATCGGCATAAACATCGGGGGCTGGATGGTCGTGGTCGTGATGGTGGTGGCTGTGATGATGGTCGTGGTGGTGGCCGTGATTGCCTTCCCCGACCGCAGCGAGACGGAATTTACACATCTCGCAATTCATTTGCACGTTTCCGAGTTGAGTTTCGATTTCTCGTTCCCGCAAAATGGGCATTAATTGGGGATGAATGCCCATTTCGGGCAAACAAGTCATGGCAATATCGGGGTATTGTGCTTGTTGTTGGGCGGTAATGTCAAAGATTTTTTCCATTAAAACCCCGGTAAAGAGGAAGTAAGGCAGGACGATGATGCGTTTGGGGTTGTATAAACGAGCGCGATTGAAGCCTTCTTCTAAGCGGGGGTGGGTGATGCCGATAAAGCAAGTTTCGACGGTAGCATAGCCGCTTCCTTCCCACATCATGCGAGCGAGTTTGTAGACATCGCCGTTGGCATCGGGGTCGCTCGACCCTCTACCGACAAAGAGTAACACGGTTTGCGATCGCGCAATGTTTTCTGGATTGTTTTCCGGTTGGTCTAAAGCCTCTAGGCGATCGCGCCACAAGTCTAAAATATTAGGAGTAATGCCAAAATGCCGTCCGTAGTAAAATTTGAGTTGCGGATATATCGATCTCGCTCGGTCTAATTCGTTAGTAACGTCAAATTTATTATGTCGGGCAGCAAAAAGCAAAATCGGCAAGACGGAAAACTCGGTGTAACCTTGGGCTAAACAGGCTTCAATCCCTTCTAATATCGTCGGTTGTGTCAGTTCGAGAAAGCAAGGAACCACGGGCCGCGAGGGGTCGAGTTTTTCGTAGGTTTTGGCAAAGTCGAGGAAGGTTTGTCGTCCTTCGGGGTTTTTGGTTCCGTGACCTACCATCAGCAAGGGACGCTGCATGGGGAGGGAAGGGAGTTTGACATTCAGTTGCGGTTGAGAAGAAGTGATTTGCACAGTTTATGCTTTTATGGGTGGTTTGGATTAGTTATCTTAGCCCATCTCTTTCGACTCAGGAAATGCGGTGGGAGGGGGTTTGATGGTACTGTATTCTTCTTTTTGCAGTTCCGCTTCGAGTAAGTCTTCGTCTTCTTCTTCAAAATCTTCGTCGGTTTCGTCACTGTCTACGATGGCCATAAAGTCATCGAAATTGGGAGTATGGGCGCTTTTGTCTGAGTGGGATTGGGTTTCGGTAATTAATTTTTCGTCTTCTGCCAGTAAATCGTCAAATAATTCTGAATCTCCGTTTTTTTCGGATGTTTTTCTGAAATTCTCGAAGGGCAATTCGGGGGATTTGTGGGGGATGTTGGGGGTTATCCCCATGCCCATTTCTAGTTGTTCGAGCCGTTGTTGGATATGCTGGAATTGCGATCGCAACTTCAGCATATCTTGAGAATTGACCCCAGTTTGAGCCAACTGTTGCACCTGTTCTTGCAGTTGGGTGATTTGGCTCATGTATTGGGCTTCTTGGTGTAATATCGCTTCTTGTTGCGCTTGGGAGTTTTGTAAATCTGTGTTGAGTTCTCCCAATGTGGTTTGTAGCTGCTGAATTTCGTTTTGGGAGGGGATAGAATTGGCTTTTTGGATGATTTGGGGTAATTGTGACAAAATGCTTTCTAACCCCGGTAATTGGGCGATGAGGGGTAAGGTAACCTCAAGGTGTTGCTGGATTTCGATGACTTCTCGGTGAAAGCGACGGACTTGTTGGGTCAAGTGTTGACGAGAAAGAAAGCCAATCAACAGCCAAATCGCCATGGGGATAAGCGCATATAGACTTTGGTTGAAAAGGACGCTGATGATAATTCCAGCCGTGGTGGCCGCGATCGCGGCATATTCAGCTAGTTTAAAGATAACTTGGCGATCGCGATCGCTCATCGTTTCCCCTCCCAATCTTGTATCTTTTTAGTTTAGCAGCGAGCTGTTTTTAAGGCAGTTACCAACAACCAACAACCAACAACCAACAACAAAAAACAAATGACCAAAGACCAAAAACAAATTGCCTTTCTCGGATTAGGTTTGATGGGAGGATATATGGCTGCGAATCTCGCACAAGCGGGTTTTGCGGTCAAAGCTTGGAATCGTACCCCCACCCGTCCCGGTGTCAAGATTGCCTCAGACGGGGGTGCAACGATTACCGAGACAATTAAAGAAGCTGTCGAAACCGCCGATTTTATCTTTACCTGTGTGGGGGATGTCCCCGACGTAGAAGAAGTGCTGCTTGGGGCGAATGGTGTAATTCACTATGCCCCGGAAAATGCTGTTATTGTAGATATGAGTACGATTGGCCCGGAAGCCGCCCGCGCGATCGCAAACTCCCTTCAAAACAAAGGATTCCGCTTTCTCGATGCACCCGTTTCTGGGGGCGATATTGGTGCAAAAAACGGTACATTGACCATAATGACCGGGGGAGAGGAAGCCGATTTTACCGCTTGTCAGCCCTACTTCAATGCTATGGGCAAAAACATTCATCTGTGCGGCCCGGTAGGAAGCGGTCAAGGGGTGAAAATGTGCAATCAGGTACTTTGTTCTCTGCACATGGTGGGCTTGTCTGAAGCTTTATTATTAGCCCAAAAACAAGGCATTGACCCCAACCTTATCGTGGAAGTATGCAGTACCGGGGCCGCCGGTTCTTGGGCTTTAGCCAATTTGGGGCCGAAAATCGCTGAAAATGATTATAATCCCGGTTTTGCCATTAAACACATCCTCAAAGATTTACGTCTCGTCCTCGCATCAGCCCAAGCGTCTAATCAACCGTTACCAGGGGTGGATTTAGCCACGGAACTATTTAAGATTGTGCGGGATTTGGACGACGGGATGGGTAACGAACAGGGAACTCAAGCCATGATTCGGGCTTATCAGCAGTCAAGGGAAACGTTTTCCCGATGATTGACTGTTTTTTTGTTATTGGTTGTTTGTTTTTGTTCCAATACCCCATCTGTTGACCACAATCCACTTATAGTAATTCTAAGTAAGAACCGACAGCCCGCCCTCGGATTATAAATCCGGGG